>DASZXE010001013.1:0-10162 GCA_035546475.1 Kofleriaceae bacterium | reverse complement strand
GCTCGCCCGCCACCCGGCCGACGGGCTCGCCGCCGGCCACGCCGCCCAGGCGCTGTTCGCCCGCCGCGACGAGCGCGCGGTCGCGGTCGCGGCGCAGGCGCTCGCGCTGCGCCCGCGCAACAGCGGCCTCCACCGGCTCGCCGCGCGCATGCTGATGGCCGGCCACCACCCGGCGCAGGCGCAGGTCGAATTCCGCCTCGCCCTCGCCTGGTGCGACGACCACGAGGCCCTCGACATCCTCGACGAGATCGTGGCGCTGTTCCCCGACCCGACCGAGGCCGCGCGCGCGCTGCCGATCGAGGAGCGCCAGGCCTGGCGCCTGCAGAAGCTGCTCGGCTACCGCGGCCGCACCGAGCTGGCGCTCGCCTACGCCGCGCGGGTGCTCGACTACGAGCCGAACCGCGCCGACGCCCACCTCGACCTCGCGCAGGCCGCCATGCGCCTCGGCAAGTTCGCCCTCGCGCGCGAGCACGCGGAGGTCGCGTACCGCGCGGCGCCGACCACGCAGTCGGCGCTCGTGCTCGCCCGCGCCCAGGCCGCCACCGCCTCGCCGGGCGCCGCCGTCGAGACCCTGCGCAGCGCGCCGCCGACGCCCGACGGCACGCTGTCGGCCGAGGTCGCCGCCGAGCTCGCGGCCCAGCTCCGCGCGATCGGCGACGTCGACGGCGCGCGCGCCGTGCTGCTCGACGCGATCGACGCCGCCGCCTCGCCGGAGCTGGAGGCGATCCTGCGCCGCCACTACGCGGAGCTCGAGGAGGCCGCCGGCAACCGCAACCGCGCCGCCTTCGAGCGCCAGAAGGCGGACGAGCTGGCACCGCCGACGGGTGGCTGAGGCTCCGAGCGCAGCTCGGGCCGGGGTTGTTCCGTATGGAGATCGGGCTCGGGGCTCCTCCGCGAGGCCGAGCTTCACGGTCCGTCCAGGCCCCGGGAGCGGGGCGGGAGCGGGACGAGGAGGGGAGCGGGGGAAGCGGGGCGCAGAGGAATGCGGATACCATCGGGCCATGCCGCCCATGCCGACCGCGTTCGCCTCGCTGCTCAACGGCGCCAAGCTGCCGCTCGACGACTTCGCCGCCCAGCCGCTGCAGGCGCTGCCCCAGCCGACGCTGCGGCAGATCGCGCGCCAGGCGGTGGACCTGCTCGGCAGCGGCGTCGGCACGCTGCTCACCGAGCTCGGCGTCGCGCAGGCCGACATCCCGCCGCCGATCACCGCGCAGGAGCTGACCGGCACCGCCGGCTTCGCCGACGTCGTCGCCGGCAAGAAGACCGTCGGCAAGGGCAGCACCGACGCCGCGCTCGCCCGCGCGATCCAGCGCTCGCTGCAGGCGCTCGCCGCCCGCTGCCCGGGGGCGCCGCGTCAGCTCACGCTGCCGCAGTGGGGCGCCGACGGCGGCTTCGGCGACGAGTCGGTCCTCGCGCTGCACGCCTACCAGGAGTGGCGGCAGGTGCCGTCGACCGGCGTGTTCGGCGTCGCCGAGGCGCGCACGATGCCGGCGATGCTCGCGGCGACCGCGGCGCCGAACCTGTTCGACGCCGGCCACGACGTGAGCGTCCTCGGCGCGGGGGCCCAGCGGATCAGCGCGATCGCGCAGAAGCTGGTCGCGTCGACGCAGGCGGCGCCGTACAGCCGCCGCGTCGAGGGCGTGACCTACTCGTACTACTCGCAGATGTTCGGCGTGCCGGCCACGCCGGGGCTCCTGCGCGCGCCGGGCGGCGTCGCCTACGACACCGCGAGCGGCCCGTTCTGGAAGTGCAACATCTTCGGCGGCACCGTGCTCGCGCTCGCCGAGCTGCCGGTGCCGACGTTCGAGGCCGGCCGCTACCGCCACTTCCCGCGCGCCGAGATGTTCGGCGACGCGCTCGCCCACAAGCCCGGCTGGCAGCTCGTCACCTACCTCGACCACCGCAGCCCGACCGATCCGACGACGGCGAAGACCGGCCGCACGCAGGACCAGCAGATCAAGGCGCTCTTGCAGAGCGTGAAGGCGGGCGACTACCTGTTCGTCGACCACCCGGGCGACCCCGGCAACGACGGCGGTCACACCCGCGTCTGCACGCGGCCGATGCAGCGCGCCGACGGCGACTGCGCGCCCGAGTTCGCCCAGGCCCACTACGACCAGGCGGTCCTCCAGCGCGACGGCATGGCCAGGCTGTCGGGCGGCAACGAGCTCCAGTTCTGGCACCTGCGCTCGACGATCCGCCAGGGCCCGTCTCTGTAGGGAGACCTCCGAGATCCGCCGGCACCGGCCGCGACTCCGGGAAGCCGCTTCGGACTTCCGTAATCCTTTCGCGCGGGTGCGGCTTGCGATCGATGCTATCGTCCGTGAACGTGGCACCGGATCGCCGCGTCTAAACACCTCGTGAGCACACCTGCCTCCTCGTCCGCGGAGCCGGAGGCGCTGTCCGTCAGCGTCCGCCGCTACGCCGAGATCATCCGCAAGCGCCTGTGGGTCGTGGTGGCGGTGGTGGCGGTCGGCGTCACCGCCTCGGTCCTCTACACGCTGCGCCTGCCGCGGATCTACCAGGCGGTCTCGACGATCGTCGTCAACCCGCAGGCGCCGCACGTGTTCGGCAACCAGGTCGACGAGGTCTTCGATCTCGGCACCAGCAGCTACTGGTCGAATCAGGAGTACTACAACACGCAGCTCGCGGTGATCACCGGCTTCCCGCTGGCGCGCACGACCGTCGGCCAGCCGTACGGCGACACCAAGTTCTTCGAGAAGCTCGCCCCCAAGGAGCGCTACCCGAAGCTGTCCGACAGCGAGCGCGCCGACCTCGCCGCCGACCTCTTCAAGGGCATGCTCACGGCCAGCCAGGCCCGCGAGAGCCGCATCGTCGCCATCAGCGTGCGCAGCGTCGACCAGGCGCTGGCGACCGCGCTCGCGAACGAGCACCAGCACACGTACATCGCGTTCATGGAGGGCAAGCGCGGCAAGAGCAGCGGGCCCGTCTCGCAGTACCTGACCAGCGAGCGCGACACCGCCGAGCGCGACCTGCGCGAGGCCGAGCAGAAGCTGTACGAGTTCCGCCGCGACCACGACATCCTGTCGACGTCGTTCGAGGACAAGCAGGCGATCCTCGCCGCCGACATCACCCGCTACAGCGCCGCGCTCGGCGAGGCGCGGGTCAAGCGCACCGAGCTCGGCAGCGACCTCAAGCGGGCGCAGGCGCTCAAGGACGAGGACGTCATGGAGTCGCCGGTGTTCGCGCTGGTCGGCAGCGAGGACGCCTTCGCCGACATGAAGGCGTCGTACCTGAAGGAGCGGACCGCGCTCGACGAGATCCAGTCGCAGTGGGGCCCGAAGAGCGACAAGTACCAGCAGCAGCAGACCAAGGTCGGCCAGCTCCGGGCCGCGCTCGAGCAGGAGGCCCGCCGCGCGGTCCGCGAGATCGAGGTGAAGTACCAGGCGGCGGTCGCCACCGAGGGCGCGCTCGAGCAGGAGCTCGACCGGCTGAAGAAGGAGGCGCAGGAGCTGGGCGGCCAGGTGGCGATCGACTACCAGTCGCTCGCCCGCGACCAGAAGGCCGCCGAGGAGAACCTGAACCTGCTGCTCGGCCGCCTGCGCACCACCGAGCAGGAGGGCCGCAACAAGGAGAGCAACGTCGAGCCGCACGAGCTGGCGCGCGGCGCCTACCTGGTCTACCCGCGCATGCGGGTGAACGTCGCGCTGGCGATGTTCGGCTCGCTCCTGCTCGGCCTCGCGATCGCGTTCCTGCTCGACTACCTCGACCGCACGATCAAGACCGCCGACGACGTCGAGAAGCTGGTCGGGGCGCCGTTGCTCGGCATCATCCCGGTCGTCGCCGAGGTCGGCGGCGGCGACGACGCCAAGGCGACCCGCGACCGCGACCTGTACGTCTACCGCAACCCGACGTCGCGGGCGGCGGAGTGCTGCCGGTCGATCCGCACGAACATCCTCTTCTCGTCGACGGACCGGGCGATGAAGACGATCACGGTGTCGAGCCCGCGCCCGCGCGAGGGCAAGACGACGACGACGATCTACATGGGCACGACGATGGCGCAGAGCGGCCAGAAGGTGCTGCTGGTCGACACCGACCTGCGCCGGCCGCGCCTGCACAAGTCGCTCGGCGTGTCGCGGCAGCGCGGCCTGACCAACCTCATCCTCGGCGACGCGAGCTTCGACGACGTCATCAAGACGACCGACATCCCCAACCTGTACGTGCTGCCGTGCGGCCCGCAGCCGCCCAACCCGGCGGAGCTGCTGCTGTCGAAGCGGTTCAAGCAGGTGCTCGCCGAGCTGGAGGCGCGCTTCGACCGCGTGCTGCTCGACTCGCCGCCGGTGCTGGCGGTGACCGACGCGGTCGTGCTCGCCCGGCTGTCGTCCGGCGTGATGATGGTGGCGCAGGCCGGCAAGACGCTGCTCGACGACGTCGGCCACTCGGCGCGGCAGTTCCGCGACGTCGAGGCGCCGATCCTGGGCGTCATCCTGAACGACATGGACATCTCGGACCGGCGCTACGGCGGCTACTACTACGCCTACGGTGGCTACGGCGACCACGCGCCGGCCGGCGCGGACGCGGAACCGGCCGAGGCGCCATGAAGACCGGCGGGCGCGGGGGGTTCCGGTGAGCCCGGGCGCATCGCACACGCGGCTCGGCCGCGCGACCGGCTCGCTGCCGAGTCACGCCGGCGGCGGGTCGGCGGTGGCGCGCCAGCGGCAGGCGCAGCTCTTCTCGATGACGCTCGACGTCGCGATCGTGCTGATCAGCGGCATGGTCGCGTACCTCGCCCGCTTCGAGGGCTCGATCCCGCACAACTTCTTCCGGCAGATGGTGGTGCTGATCCCGGCGCTCGCCGCGCTGCGGGTGCTGTCGAGCTGGCTGTTCGGCGTCTACCGGATGGTGTGGCGGTACGTCGGCCTGAGCGAGGCGCTGCGGTTCGCGCAGGCGGGCGCGGCGGTGAGCCTCCTGCTCGTGCTCGGCCGCGTCTTCCTCTACCGGACCGATCCGCACCTGGTCTTCCCGTTCTCGATCATCATCATGGAGGGCGCGCTCAGCTTCATCGGCATGGCCGGCATCCGCTTCGTGCCGCGCATCCGCCGCGAGCGGGCGCGCGACGACGTCGGCGCGGCGACCTTGCTGATCGGCGCCGGCGAGGGCGGCCTCGCGGTGGTGAAGGAGGCGATGCGCCACCCCGAGCTCGACGTGCGGCCGGTCGGCTTCCTCGACGACGATCCGCACAAGGCCGGCATGTCGATCGCCGGCCTGCGCGTGCTCGGCACCGTGCGCGACGTGACGCGGGTGATCCGGCAGACCGGCGCCGAGCGGGTCATCATCACCAGCGCCGCGTTCCCGGCGAAGGCGGTCGGCGCGATCATGGACGCCGCGACGCCGCTCGGCGTCGACGTGCGGATCGTCCGCGGCACCTACGAGACGATGGGCGCGGGGGCGGGCGGGTCGGAGACGCCGGCGCTGGTCCGCGAGGTGCGCATCGAGGACCTGCTGTCGCGCGATCCGGTGCCGCCCAGCCTGTCGCGCGACGACCTGTCGGCGCACTACGGCGGCAAGCGGGTGATGGTCACCGGCGCCGGCGGGTCGATCGGCGCCGAGCTGTGCCGCCAGCTCGCGGTGATGGGGCCGGCGAAGCTCTACCTGTGCGAGCGCGACGAGACGAACCTGTTCGAGATCGAGCGCGAGCTGGGCGGCAGCAAGGGGCCGGGCGGGATGGTGCAGCCGGTGCTGCTCGACATCATGGACGCGCGCGCGCTCGAGCGGGCGTTCAAGGACCTGCAGCCGCAGGTCGTGTTCCACGCGGCGGCGTACAAGCACGTGCCGATGATGGAGCGCTTCCCGTGGGAGGCGGTCCGCAACAACGTCTTCGCGACCAAGCAGCTCGCCGAGCTGGCCGACGAGCACGGCGTCGAGTCGTTCGTCATGATCTCGACCGACAAGGCGATCAACCCGACGAGCGTGATGGGGGCGACCAAGCGGTTCGCCGAGCAGGTGGTGCAGAGCCTGGCGGCGCGGTCGAAGACCCGCTTCTCGTGCGTGCGGTTCGGCAACGTGCTCGGCAGCCGCGGGTCGGTGGTCGGCATCTTCAAGGACCAGATCGCCGACGGCGGGCCGGTGACGGTGACCCACCCGGAGGCGACCCGCTACTTCATGACGATCCCGGAGGCGTCGAACCTCGTGCTGCAGGCGGGGACGCTCGGCGCCAACGGCGAGGTCTTCCTCCTCGACATGGGCGAGCCGGTGAAGATCATCGACCTCGCGCGGCAGCTCATCCGGCTGTCCGGGTTCACCGAGGTCGAGATCCCGATCAAGATCGTCGGCACCCGGCCGGGCGAGAAGCTGTTCGAGGAGCTGTCGACGACGTCCGAGAACCTGGCGCCGACCGACCTCCGCAAGATCTTCCGCTGCGCGCCGGTGCCGCTCGACGACACGCGGCTGACGACACTGCTCGAGCGGCTCGCCTTCATCGTCAAGTCGCGCGACGCCGACGGCGTCCGCCAGGCGCTGCGCGACCTCGACATCGGCTACGAGGTCACCCCCGCCCGCCAGGCCTGACCGCCGACGCGCGGCAGGTCGACCTCGGCCCGGGCGCGCGGCCTCACGGGCCGCTCGCCACGGTGACGTGGACGACGTGCACGACCAGGCCCTCGCCGCGGCCCATGATGCGGCAGGGCGCGACGATGCCTCGCGGCAGGGGCCGCCCGGCAGCTCGGGGACGCGCCGGCCGGACGCGGGGAACTGCCCCGGACGGTCGATGGCAACGAGGACCCGGTGCACGAGCGCAGCGGCCGCGCCGGGTCGGAGTCGGCGATGACCACCGCGACGTCGTCGAGATCCATTCGCTGCGAGCCTCACGCGCCCTCTCGAGGCCGTCGGCGGAGTCGGCGATGACCGCCGCGACGTCGTCGAGATCCATTGGAGGCGAGCCTCACGCGCCTTTCGAGGCCGTCGGTGGCGGTCACCGCACCCTCGTCGCCCACCGCCACGAGGCGGCCATCGACGAGCGTCGCGTGGCGAAGGAGGGCGAGCCCGAACTGAGAGGTCGCCGCCGACGGTTGCGTGCGCGTGCTCGGGGCGGTGCCAGTGGCCCCACGTTCGCGAGCGTTGCTTCGCAGGCTGCCGCCTCGAGGCGGGCGCCGTGGCGGCATCCAGGGCGAGGTCCCGTGTCTGGACGTCGCCGCGTGCGGCACGATCGTCCGGTGGGCGCCGCGCGAGGCGGGGCGCTCACGCCGGGGCGAGGAGGGCGGCGAGGCGGAGGCGGAGCGGCGGGGCGGGAGCGTAGGCGTCGCCGAGGGCGTCGAAGGCGTGATAGGCGAGCGTCGAGGCGGTGGCGCGGATCGTGGGGGCGTGGCCGGGGGCGAGGGCGGCGATGAGGGCGGTGGCGAGCTCGTCGGGCGTCACCACGCCGACCACGAGCTCGACGACGGCGCGGAGCTGGTGGAGGTCGGTCACGCGCAAGGCGAGCGCGAGGAGGTCGCGCGCCGCGTCGGGGCCGCCGGCGGTGAGGATCATGCGCAGGACGCGGTCGAAGGCGCGCGTGCGCTCCCACGGCTCGGCGGGCGCGACGCCGGCCAGGTGGCGATCGCGCAGGTACGACAGCGCGGCGGCGGGCGCGTCGGGGTGGGCGGCGCGCTGCGCGGCGAGGCCGTCCTCGCTCGGGTCGTCGACGACGCCGAGGAAGAAGGCCGCGAGGGTGTCGCGCGGCGTGGCGAGCGCGGGGGTCACGCCTCGCTCTCCTCGCGCTCGGGCGACTCGCCGGTGTCGGACTGCGGGACGACCGGCTCGGGTGCGGGCCGCCGGCGACGGGCCGCCGGCCGGGGCGCCGAGGCGCGACGCGCGAAGGCGTGGCCCCTGCGCGCGAAGCGATCGTCGAGCGGGCCGCGCTCGCCGGGCTCGACGGTGGCCCCCGCGTCGTCGCCGTGGCCGGGCTCGAGGGAGCCGTCCGTCGAGGCCTCTCCGTAGCCGAGCGAGTAGCCCATCCGCTCGACGGTGTAGCCGGGCGCGGGCGCGGCGCCCGGCGCAGGCTCGTCGGCGACGTGCGGATAGCCGGGGGTGGCGTCGTAGCCGCTGGCGTCGTAGCCGCTGGCGTCGTAGCCCCGCGCGTCGTAGCCATTCGGAACGTACCCGCTCGCGTCGTAGCCGCTGGCGTTGTAGCCGCTGGCGTCGTAGCCGCTGGCGTCGTGGCCGGGCGCGTCGTGGCCGCTCGGATCGTAGCCCTGCGCGTCGTAGCCGCTCGGAACGTAGCCCCGCGCGTCGTAGCCGCTCGCGACGTAGCCCTGCGCGTCGTGGCCGCTCGCGACGTCGCCGCTGGCGCCGCTGCCGGGGGCACCGCCGCTGTCGACCGGCTGCGAGCCCTTGCCGCTGCGGCCGAGCTCCCACGCCCGCGGCGCGCCGACGCTGTGGCGCCGGCGGAGGTCGCCGCGCCGGCCCTTCACCGCCGCGCCCGGCTCGGCCCCCTTGTCGGCGCCGCGCAGCCGCAGGATCGCCTGGTCGGGGTCGAACCAGCTCGCGTCGGACGACGGGTCCATCGCGTCGAGGAACGCCCGCGCCGAGCGGAACCGCTGGCCGACGCCGATGACGCTCACCATGATCTCGTCGAGCGGCGCGCCGATGACCTCGAGCTGCTTCACCGCCTGCCACAGGTAGGCGGGGCCGGGCTGGTAGTGCCCGCTGTTGTTCGAGATCGACAGCAGCCGGCCGTCGCGGATCGACACCTCGCCGGCGGCGGCGACCGCGCCGCCCGCCATGAAGCTCGAGTGGTGCACGATCCCCGGCATGCCCTTGCCGGCGAAGAACTGGCCGGCGGCGTTCATGACGAAGATGTACTGACCGTTGACGCTGTGGTGGGTGTCGGCGCGCGCGATGCGCGACTCGAGCCGTGCCAGGCGGGCGTCGAGGTCGGCGGCCGCCTGCGGATCCGGCGCCTCGCCGAGCGCGCGCTGCTCCGACAGCAACCGGAGCTTCTGGCCGCCGAGGCGGGTCTTGAGCGCGTTCACCGCCATGACGAGCTGGCCGGCGTCGCGGGTGTCGGCGAGCATGCCGTCGGCCAGGCGCCACAGGCGGCCGTCGAACTGGAGGACCTGGTCGTTGCGATCGTCGGTCTGCACGGTGCCGCGCTCCTGCTCGGCGCGCTCGTCGAGGTCGTCCCCCTGCTCGAACATGTAGCGGGTCTTGAACTCCTGCTTGCCGGCGTCCTTGGCCAGGTACTCGGGCCGCATGCCCTGCAGCGCCCAGCCGGTCGACGCCTTCTCGTTGGGCGACAGGTCGACGCGGTTGCTGTACGCATCGGCCGGGCGGGTCGCGTTCTCGCGCAGCGCCCGCTGGAGGAGCCGCACCTGCCGGTCCTTCTGGCGCACGTCGAAGCGCGACTGCACGTCGATGATCGGCTCCTTGAGGCCGAGCTTCAGCGACCACTCGAGCTCGACCTCGCGGATCGACTCGTCGTCGATCGTCACGGCGTCGATGCGGGCGAGCTCCTGCGGATCGGTCACGCCGCGCCGCGCGTCTCGCTTGTACGACTCGACGGCGGCCTCGAGCTCGCCCTTCACGCGCCATTCCCATTCGCCCCGCAGCATGGCCATGCGGTAGGCCACGTCCCCCTGGATGTCGTCGAAGTCCTCCTCGGTGATCGCGGTGCGGCCACCGAGGTAGCTGGTGACGAGCGCGCGCTCGGCCGGGCACGTGCACCCCTTGTAGAGCTCGAGCACGAAGGCGGGGTCGGGCTCGTCGTCGTCCGACTCGTCGTCGAGATCGGAGTCGGCGTCGTGCAGGTCGGCGTCGGCGTGGGCGGTCGGCGAGGGAGCCGGCGCCGTGGCGTGGTCGTCGCGGCTCGGGGTGGCCCTGGGGGCGGCCTCGGCTGGCACCGGCGCCGGCGCGGGAGCATCCGGCGTCGGCGTCGGCGCGGAGACGATCGGCGTCGGGGCAGGCGCGGGAGCGTCCGGGACAGGCGTCGGGGCCGTCTGCGGCGCGGATGCGTCGGGGGCAGGCGCGGGCGCGGGCACGGGCGCCGGTGGCGCGAGCGTCGGCGTCGGCGCCGGCGCGCTGCTGGCCGGCGGCGCGGTGACGTTCGTCGTCGTGGGAGAGGTGGCCGGCGCCGGTGACGCCAGGCTCGGCGCCGGCGGCGCGACGGGCGCCGGGATCGGCGGCAGCACCAGCGGGACCCGAGCCGGCGGCGGCGCGGCGACCTCGGGCG
>DASZXE010001012.1:0-9103 GCA_035546475.1 Kofleriaceae bacterium | reverse complement strand
AGCGCGCCGGCGAGGCGGGCGCGACGGCCGAGCTGCTCGACACCGCGCGCATCGGCGTCGATCAGCTCGCCGAGACCGTCGACGAGATCCTCGACGTGGCGCGCGTCGAGGCGGGCGAGCTGCGCCTCGCGTGCGAGCCGGTCGACGTCCGCCGGCTGGTCGACGACTCGCTGGCGCGCTGGCGCGGGCGCGCCGCCGACCGCGCGGTGCGCATCGAGGTGCGCGGCGGCGGCGCCGGCCCGGTGCTCGCCGACCGCGGCCGGCTGCGCATCGTCCTCGACAACCTGGTCGACAACGCGATCAAGTACTCGCCCGGCGACGGCGTGATCGAGATCGAGGTCGCCCCGGCGGACGGCCCGCCCCGAGCGGCCGGCGGCGCCGCGCGGGCCGAGCGGATCGCGGTCACCGTGCGCGATCACGGCCCCGGCATCCCGCCCGAGTTCCGCCGCCGGGTCTTCGACAAGTTCTTCCGCGTCGAGGACCACCGCCGCCGGCCCGGCGACGCGCCGCACGGCACCGGCATCGGCCTCTACCTGTGCCGGGCGCTCGTCGAGCTGCACGGCGGCACCATCGACTGCGACGCGCCGCCCGGCGGCGGCGCGCGCCTGCGCGTGGAGATCCCCACTTCCCTGCACAATACGGCGTCTTGATCCGGCCGTTACGGTATCTTGCCTTGACAGTGCCGCCGCACGGTGCGGGGCAGCATGCGACGGTGATCGCCGATGCCGACCGACCCCGCGTTCCTGGCCCAGTTCAAGCTGTTCGCCCAGCTCGACGATGACGAGCGGGCGGTGCTCGCGCAGGCCGTCCACAACCGGCCGGTGACGCCGGGCGAGGTGCTGTTCCGCGCCGGCGAGCCCGGCGACTCGATGTTCCTCGTCGAGGACGGCGCGGTCGAGCTGTTCGTCACCGACAACGTCGGCCAGAAGATCGTGCTGCACACGGCGAAGCCGGGCGACGTCTTCGGCGAGCTGTCGCTGCTCGACGGCGGCTCGCGCACGGCGAGCGCGACCGCGGTCGCCGACGGCCGCCTGGTCGTCCTCGACCGCGACGACCTGCTCCAGCTCTTCCGCAAGAAGCCGGAGGCCGCGCTCGACATGCTGGCGGCGATGGGCGGCATGACCCGCAACGCCAACGCGCTCCTGCGCGAGCGGGTCGCCCGCAACGTCAACCAGGAGGTCGCCGACACCCGGTCGAGGATCGACCGGATCGCCGACGCGGTCGCCACCTTCTCGGGCGACATCAAGTTCATCGTCATCCACGTCGTCTGGTTCGGCATCTGGATCGGCCTGAACGTCACCGGCGCGCTCCGCTTCGATCCGTACCCGTTCGGGCTGCTGACGATGGTGGTGTCGCTCGAGGCGATCTTCCTGTCGTGCCTCGTCCTCATCAGCCAGAACCTGCAGGTCGCCAAGGATCGCGTGCGATCCGACGTCGAGTACGACGTCAACATCAAGGCCGAGGCCGAGGTGGCGCACCTGCACGCGAAGACCGACCGCATCCACGAGGACATGCTCGAGCGGTTCGAGCGGCTGGAGCGGGCGATGCGCGCGCGCGGCAACGGCACCAGCAGCGGCACGAGCAGCGGCGCCGCCTGACGCGCGTCTGGTCGCGCCGGGCGCCCGCGCGGCGGCCTTGGTGCTACCTTCCGCGGCGATGGAGACGCCCGCCTCGGTCCTGGTCGTCGAGGACGACGACGCGATGCGCGAGCTGCTCGTCGAGGAGCTCGGCGACGCCGGCTACCGGGTGCGGGCGGCGGCCGGCGGCGCGCAGGGGCTCGAGGCCGCCCGCGGCGCGAAGGTCGACCTGGTCATCACCGACCTGCGCATGCCCGACCTCGACGGCTTCGATCTCATCCGCGACGTCGGCGCCCTGCCCGACCCGCCGCACATCGTGATGATCACCGCGTTCGGCTCGATCGAGACGGCGATCAAGGCCGTCAAGCTCGGCGCCTACGACTACATCACCAAGCCGTTCGAGCTGGAGGAGCTGCTGCTGCTCGTCGAGAAGGCGCTCGCCGAGCGCGGCCTGCGCCGGCAGGTCGCGCGGCTCCAGCGCGAGGTCGAGCGCCAGTACGGCTTCGAGAACGTGGTGGCCCGCTCGCAGGCGATGCGCGAGATCCTCGGGCTGGTCGCGCGGATCGCCGGCTCGACCGCGTCGGTGCTCGTCACCGGCGAGAGCGGCACCGGCAAGGAGCTGATCGCCCGCGCGATCCACTACAACTCGCCGCGCGCGAAGGCGCCGTTCGTCGCCGTCAACCTGGCGGCGGTGCCGGAGAGCCTGATCGAGAGCGAGCTGTTCGGCCACAAGCGCGGCGCCTTCACCGACGCGCGCGCCGACCGCATCGGCCTGTTCGCCGAGGCCGACACCGGCTCGATCTTCCTCGACGAGATCGGCGAGCTCGCGCTGCCGCTGCAGGCGAAGCTCCTGCGGGTGCTGCAGGAGCACGAGCTGCGGCCGCTCGGCGCGACCCGCACGCAGCGCATCGACGTGCGCGTCATCGCCGCGACCAACCGCAACCTCGAGGCGATGCTCGCCGACGGCAGCTTCCGCGAGGACCTCTACTACCGCCTCAACGTCTTCCAGGTCGACCTGCCGCCCTTGCGCGCGCGGCCCGAGGACGTCGTGCCGCTCGCCGAGCACTACCTCGCGCAGCTCGGCGCGCGCCAGGTGCCGCCGCGGCGCTTCACGATCGCGCCCGACGCCCAGCAGATCCTCCTCGGCTACGGCTGGCCCGGCAACGTGCGCGAGCTGCACAACGTGCTCGAGCGCGGCGTCGCGCTCTGCCAGGGCGACGTCGTCACCGCCGAGGATCTGCCGCCGCACGTGAAGGAGAAGAAGCCGGGCGACTTCCTGGCGGCGGCGGTCGCGCGGCGGATGACGATGGCCGATCTCGAGCGCGAGTACATCGCCCGCGTGCTCGAGGACGAGGGCGGCAACAAGACCCGCGCCGCGCAGCGCCTCGGCCTCGATCGCAAGACGCTCTACCGCAAGCTCGACGAGTACGCGCGGCTGGGCACGCCGCTCGCCCCCGACGAGCCGACCGATCCGGGCCGGAGCTAGCGGTGTCGACGGCGGCGAAGGTCCTGCGCGGACGGCGGGCGCTGGTCACCGGCGCGTCGAGCGGCATCGGCGTCGAGCTGGCGCGCGCGCTGGCCCGGCGCGGCGCCGACGTGGCGTTGACCGCGCGGCGCGGCGATCGGCTGGAGGCGCTCGCCGCCGAGCTGCGCGCCGATCACGACGTCGCGGCCGACGTGATCGCGCTCGACCTGGCGCAGGCGGGCGGCGCGCTCGCGCTGTGGCGGAAGGCGCGGGCCGGCGGCGAGGTCGACCTCCTGGTCAACAACGCCGGCTTCGGCACGTTCGGCCGGTTCGTCGACGCCGATCCGGACCGCGACGCCGAGCTGGTGCAGCTCAACATCGCGGCCGTCGTCGAGCTGTGCCACGCGTTCGCCGCCGCCCACCGGGGCCGGCCCGCCGCCGCGCCCGCGTTCCTGATGAACGTGGCGTCGATCGTCGCCTGGCAGGCGATCCCGAACTTCGCGACCTACGCGGCGTCGAAGGCGTTCGTGCGCAGCTTCTCGGAGGCGCTCCACTACGAGCTGGCGCCGTCGGTGATCGTGACCTGCCTGTGCCCGGGCGGCACCCACAGCGAGTTCCACGCGATCGCCGGCGCGGCGCCGAAGAAGGGGCTGGCGGCGGCGGCGATGATGACCTCGGCCGACGTCGCCGAGCGCGGGGTGGCGGCGATGCTGCGCGGCAAGAAGACGGTGGTGACCGGGACGCTCAACAAGCTGTCGTGCTTCTTCACCGGGCTGGCGCCGCGCGGCGTGTCGTCGCGCGCCGCCGCCCGCGTGCTCGGCCCGCCACCCGCGGCGCGGACCGACGACGAGGCGATGGACGTCGCGGGACCGGCGCCGGAGGATGACGGGCGATGACGAGCGAGGCCGACAACCGGCGGCAGTGGGACGGCCACAGCCCCGGGCGCTACGAGGTCTGGTACCTGACGTTCAACGATCCGGCGACCGGCGACGGCTTCTGGATCCGCTACACGCTGGAGGCGCCGGCCGACGGCCACGGCGAGCCGTACGCGCAGCTCTGGTTCGCCCGGTTTGCTTCAGCCTCCGGCGCCGAGCCGGCGCGCGCGACGTTCGGCATCAACCGCCGGCAGCCGATCGCGACGATGACCGCCGTCGACGAGCCGTTCTCGGTGACGATCGGCGCCAACCGGCTGGCCCACGACGCCGCGCGCGGCGCGCTGTCGGGCGGCGGGCACGCGGCCGAGTGGGACCTGCAGTGGACGCCGAACCCGCGCACGATGCACTGGCTGCCGTCGGTGATGTACCGGCGCGGCGGCGTCGGTGAGACGACGGTGCTGTCGCCGTCGCCGGACGTCTCGCTGCGCGGCACCGTCGTCGTCGACGGCCGCACCTACACGCTCGACGGCGCGCCGGGCGGGCAGACCCACCTGTGGGGCCGCAAGCACGCGTTCGCCTGGGGCTGGGCCCACTGCAACGCGTTCGACGGCGCGCCCGGGCTGGCGCTCGAGCTGCTGACCGTTCGGCTGCGCCGCCGCGGGCTGACCTTGCCGTGGCTCACGCTCGCGACCCTGCGCACGCCCGACGAGGAGCTGGCGTGGAACCGCTTCGATCAGGCCATCGTGTCGCCGCGCCCGGTCTGCGAGACGGGGCGGCTGCGCTTCGCCGCGGTCGGGCTGACGGCGAAGCTCGAGGGCGAGCTGACCGCGCCGCCCGAGCGGTTCGTGCGCGCCGAGTACGCCGACCCCGACGGCGAGCCGGCCTGGTGCCACAACACCTGCGCGGCCGACCTGAAGCTGACGCTGTCGCGGCGGGTGCGGGGGCGCTGGAAGGTCGAGCGCGAGCTGGCGTCGGCGGGGCGCGCGCACTTCGAGCTGGGCGCCCGCGATCCCGATCCGGCGGTGACCCGGTTGCACCAGACGATCGAGTAGCCGGTCGAACCGCGCCGGGCGAGCGGCGAGCGGCGTGCGGCGTGCGCGTCGATTGGCCTCGGGGGGCCGCGGATCCGCCGCGCGGACATCGTGTACGATGCCGTCGTGTCCGGCCTCCGCACCCCGCTCTACGACGCCCACCGCGCGCTCGGCGCGCGCATGATCGACTTCGGCGGCTGGGACATGCCGGTGCAGTACCCGGCGGGGACGGTGAAGGAGCACAAGGCGGTCCGCGAGGCGGTCGGCATCTTCGACGTCTCGCACATGGGCGAGGCGAACCTGCGCGGCCCGCGCGCGACCGAGGCGGTGCAGAAGCTGACGACCAACGACGTCGGCGGCGCCGCGCCCGGCAAGGCGGTCTACACGCTGCTCTGCCGGCCCGACGGCGGCATCGTCGACGACTGCATCTTCTACAAGCGTAGCGAGCGCGACTACCTGGTCATCCTCAACGCGTCGAACCGCGACAAGGACCTCGACTGGATCCGCGAGCAGGTCGGCGCGATCGTCGAGATCGAGGACGTGAGCGACGCGACGGCGCTGGTCGCCGTGCAGGGGCCGCGCGCGGTGGAGCTCGTCGATCGGCTCGCCGGCGGCGGTCTCGCCGACGTGCCCGGCTTCGGCTTCCGGGACGCGACCGTCGGCGGCGTCGACTGCCTCGCCGCGCGCACCGGCTACACCGGCGAGGACGGCTTCGAGCTGGCGGTCGCCAACGAGGACGCCGAGAAGCTGTGGGCGACCCTGCTCACCGAGGGGCGCGGCGTCGGGCTCCTGCCGTGCGGGCTCGGCGCGCGCGACACCCTGCGGCTCGAGGCGAAGCTGCCGCTCTACGGCAACGACCTCGACGACACCACGTCGCCGCTCGAGGCCGGGCTCGGCTGGGCGGTGAAGCTCGGCAAGGGCGACTTCCTCGGCAAGGACGCGCTGGTCGCGCAGAAGGCGGCCGGCTTCACGCGCACGCTGGTCGGCTTCCGCATCGGCGCCGAGGACCGCGCGATCGCGCGCCACGGCTACCCGGTCGTCGATCGCGCGCGGCCCGCCGGCGCGCAGGCGATCGGCGTCGTCACCAGCGGCGGGCCCGGCATCACCGTCGGCGGCGCGATCGGCCTCGCCTACGTGCCGCCGGCGCTGGCCGCCGCCGGCACCGTGCTCACCATCGACTGCCGCGGCAAGGACGTCGCGGCGACCGTCGTCTCCGGCAAGTTCTACAAGCGAGCATGACCACGATGACCCAGCTCCCAACCGATCTCCGCTACACGAACGACCACGAGTGGGTGCGCCCCGACGGCACGAGCTGGCCGGTCGGCATCACCCACTTCGCCGTCGAGCAGCTCGGCGACATCACGCTCGTCGACCTGCCGTCGGTGGGCGACATGGTGACCAAGGGCCAGCGGTTCGGCACCGTCGAGAGCGTCAAGTCGGTGTCCGACCTGTACGCGCCGCTGTCGGGCAAGGTCGCCAAGGTCAACACGGCGCTCAAGGACGCGCCCGAGGCGATCAACAGCGACCCGTACGGGGCGTGGATGATCGAGATCGAGCCGACCGACCAGGGCGAGCTCGAGGAGCTGCTCACGACCGACGCGTACGCGAAGGCGATCGCGGGCTGACCGCGCGGGCGGTGGCGCCGCCGCGGCGCTCAGTCGTGGAAGAAGCGCCACTCGGTGTGGTTGCCGCTCACCGACACGTGGAAGCCGAACGTGAAGGTGATCGTGCCCGACTCGTCGACGAGCGCGGGTGGCGGGTTCGGGAACGGCCCGGCGGCGTGGAAGGCGCGGATCGCCTCGTCGTCGAGGTACGAGATGCCCGACGGCTCGATGACGATGATCTTCACCAGCTCGCCGGTCGGTGACAGGCTGACGCGCACGCGGGTCGTGCGGTCCTTGAGGCCGTTCACCGCGAGCGTCGGATCGTGGCGCTCCCAGACCTCGCCGGGGTGCCACTGCTGGGCGACCATGCGCTTCGTGCGGTTGAAGAACGAGGCGTACTTGAACTGGCGCGAGTTGAGCGAGGTCTCGTCGCCGGCGTCGACGTCGTCGAGGTGATCGACCGAGCCGCCGCCGGCCGCGCGCTCGAGGACGTCCTGTGACGGGCGCAGGTCGGGGATGGCCTGGGTGCCGCCGCCTCCGCCGCCCTCGCCCTGCGTCTCGGCGCGCTGGCGGGCCTCGGCGGCGAACAGCGAGTTGCCGCGGGCGGCCTGGGTGCCGTCGCCGCGCGGACCGGTGGCGCCGTCGAGCGGGCCGACGATCTTGCGATCCTGCGCGACCTCCGACGGCTTGCTCGGACCGGCCTCGCGCATCGACAGCAGCCCGGGGGCGCGCGGCGCGTCGGGGCGCTGGCCGGCGGTGTCGGGCGGCTTCGACGACGTCGCGTCGCGCGGGTCGGGCACGATCTTGAGCTGATCCGGCTCGGGCTTCTGCGTCATCGGCTCCTGGACGGAGCCGCGCGCGACCGTCTGGTGATCGGTGCGGCTGTTCTGCTCGGCGAGGAAGCGCGCGTCGTCGGGCGCGGTGTCGCTCGCCTGCTGGGCGACCTCGACGACCTGCTGCTCTTCGGGCGGCCTGGGCGGCGCCGGGGGCTTCGGCTGCGGCGGAGGCGGCTGCGGCGTCGCGACCAGCTCCGGCGGAGGCGGAGGCGGCTTCGGCTTCGGCTTCATGGCCGCGTCGTCGTCGAGCAGCATCTCCGGATCGATCTGTGGCAAGCGGCGGGCGTCGAGGTGTGTGAGCGCGATGGCGGCGGTGGGCAGCTCGTCGAGGTGGCAGCGGAGGCGATCGGACTCGAGGCGGTTGCCGAGCTCGGTGACGCAGGCGTCGCGATCGTCGACGAACGGGCTGGCGCACAGCAGGCTGCGGGCGCCGGCGGCGAGGAGCGCGTCGCCGTCGCACGACGGCGCGAGCGGCCGGGTCGGCGTGCCGGCGGTGCGCGGTGCGGTGCGGGCGTCGGCCGGGGTGCCGAACGACCAGCCGGAGAGCAGGCCGGTGGCGCCGGCGCCGGCGGCGAGCGCGAGGTGCGCGACGACGGCGACGGCCAGCGAGGCGCCGAAGGCCTGGCGGGTGCCGCGGACGCGCCGCGTGCGCGCGCTCGCGTGCGCGGTCATCCGGCGGCGCCCTTCTGGCCCGGGCTCGGCCGGCCGTGCGTGATGTCGAGGGCGACCGCCATACGCAAGGAAAGTATACGGCCGGCGCGTCCGCCGCCGAGGCGATTTCGCCGCTGTCTTGGCCGGTCATGGATCGCCGCGCCCGTCCGCGCGTTGTCCGGAATGGACCCGTCTCGGCCGCCGGCGCGGCGTGCGCGCGCGCGCCCGATCGCCATCGGCGTGCACCCGTTTGCGCCGCGCAGGCGGTTCGGCGCCGCCGATGCCCAGGCCGCGACGCGCCTGCGCGACGTGCCTCCGCGTCGGCGCGCCGGCTTGCACGGCCGCGCAGCGTCCGCGCGCGCCGCCCGCCTTTCTTCGCAGCGGCGGCACGGACGCGGTCGGCCGTCAGCGGATCATCGAGCTCTCGAACGTGTACGGGATGAACGCGCAGCTCGCGGCGGCCGGCGATGAGCGCGCCGGGCGCCGGTCGGCCGTCAGCGGATCATCGAGCTCTTGAACGTGTACGGGATGAGGACGCGCAGCTCGCGGCGGCCGGCGATGAGCGCGCCGGGCACCGGTCCGAGCGGGCCGATGCGATGCAGGGCCTGCACGAGCGCGTCGTCGAAGCCGCGGTAGCCGCTGCCTGCGTGCAGCGCGATCGCGGTGAGCGCACCATCTGCGCGGACGGTGACGCTCGCGACCACGCGGCCGGACTTCAGGTCGATGGCGAGGTCGCGCGGGAAGACGACCTCCTGATCGAGGCGCCGGAACAGCTCGACGAAGTACGGGTCCGAGCGCGTCGCGTACGTCGCGCGCTCCTCGTCGCTGTCGCCCCAGCGGCTGGCGGCGGTGCCTGGCTCGCGCCAGCCATCGGCGACCATGCCGGGCGCGGTGACGCCGGCGACGCCTTCGCCGCGGTGGTCGCCGCCGGCGCGCGGCGGCGTCAGATCGTACGGATCGGGGCGGCGCTGGTCCGACGACGCCGCGACCGCGCGGTCGTCGGCGGCGGGCCCGTGCCGCTGGACATCGACGGCGCTCTCGCCCTGGTCGACGTGAGCCGCCTC
>DASZXE010001011.1:0-2313 GCA_035546475.1 Kofleriaceae bacterium | reverse complement strand
TCGACGCGCCCGCGCCCGCCGAGGTCGCCGCCGCGCGCGCCGCCGCCGGGCCGCCCGCCGACGCGCCCGCCATCCTCACCGCGCTGCCCGACCCGATCGACTGACAGGGTTGGCCACAACAGGTCCTGGCCTGCGTTTCGTCGATCCAACCGATCGACGTCGCGCGCGCTGACCGCCCGTATTCCTGTTCTGGCCAACGCCGGGCAGGGTCGGCCAGGTTGCGTCTTCGACGCCGACGCAACGACGCGAGTGATCGAACTCGCGCGCGGCGATCGATCGCGATCGTGGTTCTGGCCAACCCGGTGAGTCCCTCGCGCAGCTCGGGCCGGGGTCGCACTGACCGAGCTCGGTGCCGAGGTCCTCCTCGGGCCCGATCGATCGACGAGCGGGCTGGCATTCCGGCCGACCCGGTGAGGCCCCTCGCGCGGCTCTGGCTCGCGATTCCTCCCCGAGGCGGGTCGATCGAGCAGGGGGCCCGGCCGCGGCGCCGCCGGTCGAGTGCGGGCGGCTCGTCCGGCCGCCGGACGCTCACATGCCGGGCTTCTTGCCGGCGAGGTCGCTGTCGGGCTCGAGGCACAGCAGGCGGACCTTGCCGGTGGCGAGCAGCCGGCCGCTCTCGTCGGTGACGCGGGCCTCCCACGCCTGGCTGCGCCGCCCGCGGGTCAGCGGCCGCGCGGTCACCCGCAGCGTGCCGCCGCGCGCCGCGTGGACGAACGACGTCGCGTTCTCCAGGCCGACCACGCTCTGGCCGCGCGGCAGCGCGTACATGGCGGCGCCCGTCGAGCAGGCGGCCTCGATGATGCCGCAGTGCACGCCGCCGTGGACGATGCCGTACGGCTGGAGGTGCTGCTCGCCGACCACGACCTCGGCGACGACCTCGTCGGCGGTCGCGGTCAGGAAGTTCAGCTCCATCGCGCGGTTCCACCCGCCCTTGTGCTGGTTCAGGTAGGCGACCGCGTCGGCGTCGGACAGGGACGACATGCCGGCAAGCTTGCACGCCGCCGCCGGCCGCGCGAGCGCCGCCGCCGAGCGAATCGTCGCGGGTGCCGCGCGGCCACGCCGCGCCCGAGAGCCGCGGTGCGGCGGACGGCGGTCCACGGTGCGGGCGTGGCGGCGACCCTGATCGAGTCGAGCCGGACGCGCCGGGCCTGGCCGCCGGGACGGCATCGCCGCGGGAGGGCGGGCCGCGGGCCGCCGGTCAACTGATGCGGACGAGCTGCTTGCCGAGGTTCTTGCCGGCCAGCATGCCGAGGAACGCGGCGGGCGCCGACTCGAGGCCCTCCGCGATCGTCTCGTGGTGGCGGAGCTCGCCGCCGGCGACCAGCGCGCCGAGCTGCGCGAGCGCCGCCGGCCACACGTCGAGGTGGTCGCTGATGATGAAGCCCTGCAGCCGCATGCGGTTGACGAGCAGGAGCTGCGGGATCGCCAGCGGGATCGGCGCGCCGTCGTAGCCGGCGATCATCCCGCACAGCGCGACGCGCGCGAACGGGTTGGCCCGCTGCAGGATCGCGTCGAGGATCGCGCCGCCGACGTTCTCGAAGTCGCCGTCGATGCCGGCGGGGCAGGCGGCGGCGAGCGCGCCCGCCAGCGCGCGCGCATCGGCGTGGGCGCGGTGGTCGATGCACGCATCGAAGCCGAGGACGTCGACGACGTGCGCGCACTTCTCGGGCCCGCCGGCGATGCCGACGACCCGGCAGCCGTGCCGCCGCGCGAGCTGGCCGGCGACGCTGCCGACCGCGCCGGCGGCGGCGCTGACGACGACCGTCTGGCCCGCCTTCGGCTCGAGGATCTTCTCGACGCCGTACCAGGCGGTGACGCCCGGCATGCCGACGGCGCCGAGGTACGCGGACAGCGGGATCCGCGACGTGTCGACCTTCTGCAGCCACGGGCCGGCGCCGGGCGTGAGCAGCGCGTACTCCTGCCAGCCGCTGGTGCCGACCACCTGATCGCCGACCGCGAAGCCGGGATGGCGCGAGGCGACGACCTCCCCGGCGGTGGCGCCGAGCATCACCTCGCCGAGCTTCTGCGGCGGCGCGTAGCTCTTCGCGTCGCTCATCCGCCCGCGCATGTACGGATCGAGGCTGAGGAAGCGGTGGTGGACGAGCACCTGGCCGTCGGCGAGCTCGGGCACCGGCACCGTCTGCAGCCGGAAGTTGTCGACGGTGGGATGCCCGCTCGGCCGCGAGGCGAGCACGAACTGCCGGTTCTCCATCCGCGCAGCCTACTCTCCGCCGCCCCTCCGGTCACCGCCGCGCGCCGCCGTGCGCACGGCCATCCCGCTCGCCGCGCCGCCGGTCACCGCCGCGCGCCGCC
>DASZXE010001010.1:0-7352 GCA_035546475.1 Kofleriaceae bacterium | reverse complement strand
GGCCGCATCGGTCCGCTGCCCGCGCTCGCCCGCGCGAGCCACGTCCTCCTCGTCGCCGCGCAGGGCGCCGAGCCGCTGCTGCTCCTCGTCGCCGCCGACGGCCCCGGCACGTCACGCGGGGCGCTCACGCCGTCCGGCTGGCGCGCCGCCGCCTGGGGCGCCCTCGACTGCACCGACGCGCCGGTCGCCGCCGACCACGTCCTCGCCCGTGGCGCGCCCGCCGCCGCCCCGATCACCGCCGTCCTCTCCTGGTACCGCACCAGCCTCGCCGCGCGCGCCGCCGGCGTCGCGACCGCCGCGATGGAGCACGCGCGCGCCTACGCCGCCGAGCGGATCCAGTTCGGCCAGCCGATCGGCCGCTTCGAGTCGCTCATCCGCCTGCACGACGACGCCGACACCGGCGCCGCCGCCGCGCGCCTGATGGCGCTCCACGCCGCGTGGCTCTGCGATCGCGCCACCGACGACGCGTCGCTCGCCCGCGCCGCCGACGCCGCCAGCCGCGCCCGCGTCCTCGCCGGCGACGTCGTCTCGCGGGCGACGATCGACGCCGTGCAGATCCTCGGCGGCTACGGCTTCGTCAACGACTACCCGGTCGAGAAGCTGATGCGCGACGCCCGCGCCTTCGAGCAGCTCGTCGGTGACGAGCGCCTCGACCGCATCCTCGCCGCCAAGGGAGCCCGGTAGCCATGGACCTCTTCGCCGACAACCCGATGCTCCAGGGCGTGCGCCAGATGCTCGGCGCCTTCGCCACCAAGCACATCCGCGCCGTCGCGCCGCTCCACGATCGCGAGGAGTCGATGCCGTGGGCGCTCATGAAGATGGCGCAGACGTTCGGCATGACGCAGACCGCGGTCGTCGACGGCCGCAAGGCGCTCACCGGCGTCGACGACGAGGGCGGGCCGACCAGGCCCAAGTCGCAGGCGCGCCTCGGCGTGGTCGGCTCCGAGGAGCTCGCCTACGGCTGCGCCGGCATCTGCCTCGCGATCGGCGGCAGCGGCCTCGCCGCGTCACCGGTCGCGCGCATGGGCACCGAGGAGCAGAAGCAGGAGTTCCGCCGCCTGCTCAAGGGCGAGGACGAGCACGGCCACATCAAGGTCGCGGCGATGGCGCTGTCGGAGCCGTCGACCGGCAGCGACATCTCCGGGCTGTCGACCACCGCGCGCGCCGACGGCGACCACTACGTGATCAGCGGCCACAAGCAGTGGATCACCAACGGCGCGTCGGCGTCGGTCTACGTCGTGTGGGCGCAGACCGATCCGTCGGCGGGGCGCGCCGGCGTGCGCGGCTTCCTGGTCGCGCGCGGCACGCCCGGCCTGGTCCCCGGCCGCAAGGAGACCAAGCTCGGCATCCGCGCGTCGGAGACGGCGCAGGTCCACTTCGAGGAGTGCCGCGTGCACAGGGACCTGATGCTCGGCGCCGGCGCGAGCAGCGAGGGCCTCGGCGACACCAAGAAGATGCTCGACTCCACGCGGCCGATGGTCGGCGCGCAGGCGGTCGGCATCGCGCGCGCCGCGTTCGACTTCCTGCTCGAGCGCGTGCAGGGCTCGTCGCTGCACGGCACGCCGATGGCGCACCACCAGCGGATCGCCTTCGAGCTGGCCGAGATGGAGATGGAGATCACGGCGGCGCGGCTCCTCGCCCACAAGGCGGCGTGGATGGCCGACCACCACCAGGACAACGTCCGCATGGCGTCGATGGCGAAGGCGTACGGCGCGCGCGTCGCCCAGGACGTCACCTCGCGCGCGCTGACGCTCCTCGGCGACGAGGCGCTCGAGCCGGGCCACCCCGTCGAGAAGTGGTACCGCGACGCCAAGATCTACGACATCTTCGAGGGCACCGGGCAGATCCAGCGCCGCATCATCTCGCGCAGCCTGCTGGGCGTGAACCCGACCTGAGCGTCCGGGCGGAGGTCGGCGCGGGTTGCTCTGACCGAGATCGGTCGCCTGGTCCTCCTCGGGACCGATCGATCGACGAGAGGGTCGGCAGTCTCGCCAACCCTCGGACGAGACGCTGCCGGTAGCGCACGCGCCGCGCGATGAACCCCGTGCGTTCGCGCCCGCACACCGGCGCCACGGCCTGCTGACGCCGTGCGGCGCGGCGCGGCGGGAGTGCCACGTCGGTGTCGGATCGCGCGGGATCGCGTCGCCGTATCCGTGCCCTATCTGGGCCTGATGGTGACAATCCACGCCAGCGCTGCCGACAACTGTTCCCATCACCGGCCGTAGGTGCGCGACTTCCCGTGCCGGGGGGACTGGCATCTGCGATGCAATGGCCGAATGCAGGAACTGACGCCATGGAACGGAACGCAACCACCGACCAGCCCTGCTGCCTGCGCGGTCTCGTGACCGAACAGGATCTGGAGCTCGCCGAGCGCGAGTTCCCGGGCATCTGTGAGCTGCACCGTCGCCGCGGCGCGATGGACCGCACCTTCCTCGAGCTCCTCCACGCCTACCTCTGCGAGCCCCGCGCCCTCGCGGCGTGAGCCCGCACGAGCCCCGCTGCGACCTGCCGCGCCGGCGCGCGGCGGTGGACGCGACGGTCGAGCTGCCGGAAGGACCCGGCTCGCGCCCGCCGACGGAGGAGCCGCAGCGAGCCCCGGGGCCGCGAGGCCGCCGCCGCCGGAGCACAGGGTTGGCCAGGATGCCAACCCTCTCGTCGATCGATCGGCCTGAGGAGGACCTCGGAACGATCTCGGTCAGAGCAACCCCGGCCCGAGCTGCGCTCGGAGCTTCAGTCGGCGACGAGGTTCTTGAACTTCCGCAGGTAGCCGACGAACGCCGGCGAGATGGCCCGCTCGTGCAGCTCGGCGGGCGTGAGCGGCGGCCGGCGCGGCTCCCAGCCGGGCGCCCGCGCGTCGCGCGGCCAGTCGGGGTTGATGATGCCCGCGCGCCCGAGCGCGACGACGTCGGCGCCGCGCTCGAGCAGCGCCGCCGCCTCCGCCGGCGTCCACACCTGCCCCGCCGCGAACAGCGCCACGTCGGCCGGACACGCCGCCCGGAACAGCGTCAGCGCGTGCGCCTCGGGCCGCTTCGCCGTGTTGAGCGCCGACTTCCACAGCGACAGGTGGAGGAAGTCGACGCCGTCGTCGCAGAGCCAGCGGGCGACCTCGAGCGTCTCGTCGAGGTCGAGCCCGCGCGCCTGGCCGAAGTCCTCGGGCGACAGCCGCACGCCGACGACGAAGCCGGCCGGCACCGCCGCCCGCACCGCCCGCGTCGCCTCGCGGATCAGCCGCGCGCGGTTCTCGAGCGAGCCGCCCCACCGGTCGTCGCGCCGGTTGTACGTGCGGCTCAGGAACTGCGACAGCAGGTAGCCGTGGGCGCCGTGCAGCTCGACGCCGTCGAAGCCGGCCTGCGCGCACCGCCGCGCCGCCGCCGCGAACGCCGCGATCGCGCCCTCGACGTCGCGCTCGGTCCCGGCCCGCGGCACCTCGAAGCCGGGGGCGTCGTCCTGGTACTCGCTCGCGCTCCAGGTCGGCCGCCCGCTGATCTCCCGCGACGCGCGCAGGCCGCCGTGAAAAATCTGCACGAAGCCGAGCGAACCGTGCGCGCGGATCGCCGACGCCAGCCGCCCCAGCGCCGGCAGGTCGCGATCGTCGTCGACGCCGAGCTCGCCGGCCCAGGCCTTGCCCTCGAGCGCCACGTAGGCGGCGCAGCTCGTCACGATGCCGAAGCCGCCGGCGGCGCGGCGCTCGAGCCAGCGCAGCTCGTCGTCGCCGAGCGTGCCGTCGGCGTGGCTCTGGCCGTTGGTCAGCGGCGCCAGCGCGACGCGGTTCTTCGTCACGGCGCCGTTGCGGAAGCGATACGGCGCGAACAGCGAGTCGTACATCGCGCCGCACTGTGCGGCCCGCTCGCGCGCGGCGCAAGCACGCCGGCGCGAACGCAGCGTCCCGCGGCGACCTCTCACTGGGCTGGCCAGCACGAGTCAGCGATCGATCGGAACGTTCGAGGTCGACGGCTGGACCGACGCGGGCTCGCAGAGCCAGCCTGGCCGACTCCGGCCGACCCGTCGGTGATCGCTGGCCGTGATCGACGGGCCCCGCGAGGGGGAGACTTCCGCCGGCCGGTGCGCCCTCGCGGCGTTCTGCGGGGGAGGGGTTGGGTATGGAGCCCGATCTTCTTCGTTTCTCCGAGGGTTGGCCAGAATGCCAACCCTCTCGTCGATCGATCGGGCCCGAGGAGGACCTCGGGACCGATCTCCACACAGAACAACCCCGGCCCGCGCTGCGCTCGGGGCCTCAGGAGGCCAGCGTGATCAGCTCGGCGACGCGCGCGCCCGGCGGGGTCGCGAACGCGAGGTCGGTCAGCACCCGCGACACGTCGGCCATCCGCGGCCGCATCCCCGGCTCCTTCGCCAGCATCCGCAGCACCAGGTCCTCGAGCGCCGCCGGGACGTTCGGCCGCCGGCGCGTCGGCGCGTCGGGCAGGCACTCGCTGTGCTGCGCCATCACCTCGACGATCGAGCCGACGAACGGCGTCACGCCGGTCACCAGCTCGTAGAGCATGCAGCCGAGCGCGTAGACGTCGGTGCGCGGCTCGACCTCGCCGGCCCACTGCTCGGGCGGCATGTAGACCGGCGTGCCGGCGACCGTCGGGTCGGCGACCCGGTCGAGGAAGCGGGCGACGCCGAAGTCGACGACCTTGATGCGCGGCCAGCCGGCCATGCCGTGCTGGTACATGACGATGACGTTGTCCGGCTTGAGGTCGCAGTGGACGATGCGGCGCTCGTGCATCGCGGCGAGCGCGTCCGACACCTGCGCGCCGATCGCGGCGATCGCGCCGAGCTCGATGCGGCCGCGCTCGAGCAGGTCGGCGAGGTTCTCGCCGTCGACCAGCTCCATGACCAGGTACGGCGTGCCGTCGGGCGAGACCGCGCGGTCGCGGATCGTCACCAGCCCGTCGTGGCCGACCCGCCGCGACACCTCGAGCTCGCCGAACAGCCGGCGGACCAGCTCGTCGTGGGCGGCCATCTTCGCGTTCAGGACCTTCAGCGCGACCCGCTCCTGCGTGAGGGCGTGGCGGGCGACGTAGATGCCGCCCATGCCGCCGGTCGCGAGCAAGCCGATGACCTCGTACGGGCCCAGCCGGGGCGGCGCGTCGGGCTCGCCGACGAGCGCGGGCATCGTCGGGCGGCGGCCCTCGGAGAGGATCTCGGTGCGAGGACCGGGGCGGACCACCTGGAGGCGCGTCGTCAGATCGTACACGACGGCCTCGCTTTGCAGCCGGCATGCCACGCCTTTGGACTGTGTTTGCGCATGCCTACGCGGGCTAGGTCGACCAGCCCTCGGCAAACTTGACGCGCGCCCACCCCGTTCTTCCCACCTCGCCCGAAACTGGCATCCTGATCGTGTCCTCGGAGAGAATCCACCTACATGTCCATCGCGGTCGGGATCGACCTCGGCACCACCAACTCGGTGGTCGCGGCTGCGACCGCGACCGGCGTGGAGTTCGCCCTCGGCCAGCACGGGGAGCGCATCCACCCGTCGGTCGTCGCGTACCCGCCGACCGGTGGCGTCATCGTGGGCCTCGACGCCAAGGCGCGTCGCCCGACCGAGCCGGCGACCACCATCTTCTCGGCGAAGCGGCTGATCGGCCAGAACATCCGGTCGCCGCTCGTGCAGCTCGCGCTGACCGGCCTGCCGTTCCAGGTGCGCGAGGGGCCGAACCAGCAGCCGCTCATCGTCGTGCGCGACCGGCTGGTGCCGGTGCCCGAGATCTCCGCGCACGTGCTCACCCACCTGAAGAACGCGACCGAGCGCCAGCTCGGCCAGGCGGTGACACAGGCGGTGATCACGGTGCCGGCCAACTTCTCCGACGCCCAGCGGCAGGCGACGAAGGAGGCGGGGCGGCTCGCCGGCCTCGAGGTGCTGCGGCTGCTCAACGAGCCGACCGCGGCCGCGCTCGCCTACGGCTTCGGCCAGCGCAAGGACGAGATCGTCTGCGTCTTCGACTTCGGCGGCGGCACGTTCGACGTGAGCCTGCTCGCGATCCGCGACGAGGTCTTCGAGGTGCTCGCCACCGACGGCGACTTCTTCCTCGGCGGTGACGACATCGACCGCGTGATCGCGGAGTACCTGGCGGCCGAGCTCAACCGCGCGCACCGCGTCGATCCCCGGCGCGATCCGAGCCTGATGACGCGGCTCAGCCTCGCGGCCGAGGAGGTGAAGATCCACCTGACCGAGAACCCGAGCGCGGAGGGGACGATCGACGGCCTGGTGTCGGGCAGCCGCGAGCTGTCGCTGCCGTTCAGCCTGACCCGCCGGCAGCTCGAGGAGATGATGGCCGGCTTCGTCGACCGGTCGATCGAGCTGTGCCGCGGCGTCCTGACGACCGCGCGGCTCACGCCCCAGCAGATCAGCGAGGTCGTGTGCGTCGGCGGCACGAGCCGCATCCCGCTCGTGCGCCGGCGGCTGGCGGAGCTGTTCGGCCGCGAGCCGGCGGCGAAGATCAACCCCGACGAGGTCGTGGCGCACGGCGCGGCGATCCAGGCCGGCAGCCTGTCGGGCAGCCTGTTCCAGGGCCTCGGCATGGCGACCAAGGACGCGCCGCTGCCGGCGGCGTCGCTGCGCGGCCCGGGCGGCGCCGCGAGCGCGCCGACGGTGATGGGGATGGCGCCCGCGCTGCCGGCGGCGGTGCCGGCGCGGCCGATCCTCCTCGACGTCACGCCGGCCAGCCTGCGGATCGCGACCGCCGGCGGCTACACCGAGCAGATCCTCGACAAGAACCTGCCGACGCCGATCGAGCGCACCCGCACCTTCACGACCGCGCACGACCAGCAGACGATCGTCGTCATCGAGTGCTGCCGCGGCGAGGCCAAGCGGTTCGTCGACAACGAGCCGCTCGGCCAGCTCGTCCTCGAGGGCCTGCCGCCGCGCCGGCGCGGCGAGGTGCGCATCGACGTCACGTTCCGCGTCGACACCGACGGCATCCTCCACGTCCGCGCGCGCGACGCCGACACCGGCATCGCGCGGGAGGCGATGCTGCAGGTGTTCGGCGCGCCGGTGCCCGCCTCGGCGGGCGCAGCCTGACGGGGCCCGCGGTGGCCTGGACCGTCGAGGAGCTGGCGCGTTGGCTCGACGAGGTCGAGCCGAGGATGGAGCAGCTCGACCTGTTCGCCTGGCTCGGGCTCACGCCCGACGCGTCGCCGGCGGAGATCCAGCCGGCGTTCCACGCGGTCGCGCGCACGCGCCACCCGGACCTGTTCCGCACCCGGCTCGCGGCGGCGGAGCTCGACCGGCTGGTGCGGGCGTACGCGCGGGTGACGAACGCGTACGCCGAGCTGCGCGATCCGGCGGCCTGCGAGGCGTATGCGCGCAGGCTGCGGCCGCGGCCGGCGCAGGTGGCGCGCACGCGGAC
>DASZXE010001009.1:0-9993 GCA_035546475.1 Kofleriaceae bacterium | reverse complement strand
GGCGGCGCGGGGCTCGCGATCGGCGGCGGCTGGGGGCTCGCGATCGGCGGCGCGGGGCTCGCGATCGGCGGCGGCGGCGGCGCGGGGACCGTCACCGCCGCGGCCGGCGGCTCGTCGATCGCCGTCACGGTGGCGGTGCCGCCGTCGACGACCGTGGCGAGGAGCGCCTCGAGGTCGGCGGCGTCGCGCGTCGTGCGCAGCTCGAGCTGCCAGCCCAGGTAGCAGGAGTCCGGATCGAGGTCCGCGAGCCGGGGCAGGCGGCTCGCGTCGCAGCGTGCGTCCACCAGCTCGCCGGCCGCGAGCAGCTCGCGGAGCGCCCGCATCGGATCGAGGCCGTGGCGGAACACGTCGCGGCCGGGGACCAGCTCGAGCCGGAACCGGCGGCACGGCCTCGCTGCCGCGGCGAAGGCCACCGCCGGAACCGTCCCCGGCTCGCCGAGCACCCGCCGGCAGCCGTCGAGCAGCTCGTCGATCGGCGGCTCGGCCACGCCGTCGCGGGCCGCGGCCAGGAGCGCGCGCACCGTGTCGGTCCCGCGCAGGAGCAGCTCGATGTGCGCGGCGGCCGGCACCAGCGTGCGCGCCCGCATCGCGTCGAGCATCGACTCGAGGCCGTGCGTCAGCCGCGCGACCGAGCCGAACCCGAACATGCCGGCGCCGCCCTTGATCGAGTGGGCGGCGCGGAACAGCCGGCCGAGCAGGTCGGCGTCGTCGGGGCGCCGCTCCAGCTCGAGCAGCGAGCCCTCGAGGGTGAGCAGGTGCTCGCCGCACTCCTCGAGGAAGACGGGGACGAACTGCGCGGTGTCGAAGTCGGCGGTCACGTGGTCAACCCGGCCAGCGAGAGCAGCGCCGCGAGCGCCGGCGGCACGTCGCGCAGCGCGAGCCCGTGGCCGCGCTCGGCGAGGGCGCCGCGCAGGGCCAGCATCAGTTGGACGATCGAGGCGCCGACGTGGGTGGCCTCGCCGCAGGAGACGACCACCGGCGCGCCCCGCTCGAGCGCGGTGAGGCAGGTGGCGTACATGTCGTCGGAGTGGTACGCGCCGACCGCGCCGGCGAGCGTGATCTGCACCGGCGTCGAGCGCTCGTCGATGTCGATCGTCGCGTCGGCATCGTCGTCAGGGCTCACGAGTCGCTGGTTCGACCGTGAATCGATCCGTTCGATGGGGCGCGCTGTCGCGCGTGCGACGGACGCGGTCACCAGCCGGGCTGGATCAGGCCGTTCACCCGCTCCTTCAGCCCCGAGGACAGCCGCTGCACCACCTCGTCGTCGAGGTCGAGCATCGACCGCCCGATCATCACCAGCGCGTTGGCGTCGTCGAGGTCGACGGCGCCGCCGCACACGCCCTGCGTCTTCACCAGCGCGTTGGCGAACCGCACCACGTTGGCCGCGCACCGGCGGTCGCCGGCGTCGTACTCGTGGCAGTCGCGGACCGCCTGGACGACCTCGACGTCGAGGTTCCAGCGCTCGGCGAGCGCGATGCCGATCGTCCGGTGGTTGTCGTCGACGACGCGGCTCCACTGCTCGGCGGTGATCCAGCCCTTCTTGCCGAGCTGGCTCTCCGCCTCGAGCAGGAGGCTCGCCACCACCGGCTTGCCGATGTCGTGGAGCAGCCCCGACAGGTAGACGATCTCGCTGTCCTCGACGCGCATCACCGCGCCGACGTCGCGCGCGAGGATCGCGACCGCGACCGAGTGCTGCCACACCTGCGAGAGCCGGCCGGCGATCGCGCGGTCGCGGCTCTCGAACAGGCTGCGGGCGGCCGCCTGGGTGAGCACCACCCGGAGCTGGTTGACCCCGAGCCGGTTGATCGCGGCCTCGAGCGACCGCACCGGCTGGCCGCCGAGCGCGGCGATCGACGCGGCGCGCACGACCTGCAGCGCGAACAGCGGGCTGGTCTCGAGCGCCTCGATCAGCCGGCGGATCGGGAACTCGGGGTCCTTGATGATGGCCAGGCACTTGCTCGCGGCCGTCGGCATCGCCGGCAGCACCAGCCGGTCGCTCTCGATGCGCGTCCGGATGATGCGCGCCATCTCGTTGCCGAGCCGCTCGACCGATTCCGTCGCCAGGGCGCCCATGTCACGCCGCCTTTCCGAGCGCCGCGGCGGGCGTGTCGAAGAACGGCAGCGTGGCGGTGTCGGTCACCCTCCGCAGCAGGGCGCCCGCCTCGGGGGTGCCGACCAGCTTGAACGCGAGGCCGAACCGCCGCGCGTCCTTCTCGATGTCGATGATCATGCGGATCGTCTTGTCCGCGCGCAGCGGCAGCGCGCGCATGTCGAAGATGGCCTCGTCGTAGCAGGCGGCCGCCAGCTTCTCGGTGGCCTCCTTGATGGCGGTTCGCAGCCGGTGGTAGTAGCGGTCGACCTTGTCCTCCTTGCCCTCGAAGCCGATCGCCGTCATCACGGTGTCGTCGATCTCGAGCAGGGTGCCGGCGTCGAAGAAGCGACCGAGCAGCTCGGTGATCGCGTCGGCCTCGAACGGCTTGAACAGGTAGTCGGCGAAGCCGGCGCCGGTGACCTCCGCGCGCGGGTCGGTCGTCGACCGCAGCACGAGCGCGACGAACGCCGCGTGCGGCTGCAGCGCGCGGAGCTGGTTCATCAGCGCGACGCTGTTGACGTCGGGGATGACCAGGTCGATCAGGATCACGCGGAAGACGCGGGCCTGGCACTCGGCGAGCGCGGCGCGTGCGTTGGCGGCGCCCTGCAGCGTGAGCTGCTGTGGCAGCGCCTGGCGGAAGCGCTTGTGCACGTTCTCCATGTCGTCGACGATCAGGATGTCGACGAACGCCTTGCCGGCGGCGGGCGCGGCGCCCGGGGCGGCGGACGCGGCGGCGACGACGTCGGCCTTCGCCGCGGTCGGCGCGTGCGCCGCGTGAACGGCCTGCGCCGCGTGCATCGCTTGCGCCGCCGGCTCGCTCATGCGGAGCGCCTTGAAGACCTTCGTGCGCAGCTCGTCGGGCTTGAACGGCTTCAGCATGTAGTCGTCGATGCCGAGCTGCATCGCGCCCGCCACCACCGCCCGCTTCGACTCGCTCGTCAGCATGATCACCGGCGTGCGGTCGCCGCGCTCGCGCAGCGCCTTCAGCATCGTCGGCCCGTCCATGACCGGCATCGTCACGTCGAGGAGGATGAGGTCCACCTTCGTGTGCCGCAGCAGCGCCAACCCCTCCTCGCCGTCCTCCGCCTGCTCGATGTCGAAGCCGAGGTCTCGCAGCGCCTTCCCGACGATCGATCGGATGGAGCTGGAATCGTCCACAGTGAGTACGGTCGGCATGGTCCTCCGTGCCCGGCGTCGAGACCGCGGGCAGCGATGTCTGGCTCGACCAGCCGGCGGAAACTTGCAGCCGGGGTAGCCGGCGCCCCAGGGCGGCTTGGTGCCGCAACCGGCGCGTCTCGACGCCGGCGGCGAGTGGCCGAACCGACACCGGAGAGGAGAACACCTTGTCGCTGCCGAACCTTGCTACCGACGCGCGCGCAGCCGATGCATGGCTGGAGGCGGCGCGCGTGGCGCTCGTCGACCTCGCCCGGCAGGCGCTGGGCTCCTCCGTCGCGTTCGCCCCGGGCAGTGTCCGGCTGCCCGCCGGGCTGGCCGGCGCGCTGGTGCCGATCGTGTCCGACCTGCCGCCGGTCCAGGTCGGCCTGTTCGCCAGCGACGCCGGGTGCGAGGCCCTCACCCGCGCGCTGCTCGGCGCCTCCTCGCGCGAGCCGGTCACCCGCGCCGAGGTGGTCGACGCGATCGGCGAGATCGTCAACATGCTGGCGGGGACGGTGAAGGCCCGCATCGCGCGCTACGCGAACCACGCCGCGCTCGGGCTGCCGACGTTCGTACACGGGCTGATCGAGCTGCAGAGCGACCAGCGCGCCGACGTGCTGCCGGTGACGATCGGCGCCTCGCCGGCGTTCGTGATCGTCCTTCACACGGTGTGAATGCGCAGCGCGGCGCGGCCCCGAGGCCGGCGCGGCGTGGCGGCTCGGGCGACCGGCTACTCCGCTGGCCGGTCGGTCGCGCGGACGGCAGGCGCGGGGTGGGAGGGCCTGGAACGGACGTGGTTTCGGTAGCTTCCGGTGCGTGCGCCGCGCGCGCCGGTGGAACGGCCGTTGCTACAGCCGCGCGCATGCCGAGCCGTATGAAGACGTCGATCCTGCTGGCCGCGTTCGCCTCGCTCTCGCTGCTCGCCTGCGACGAGGCCGTCACCGACAAGGGCCCGGAGGACGACGTGCCGACCGACGGCAAGCTCGACTCGTTCGCCCACCCGACCGACCACGGCGCGATCGCGTTCGGCACGCCCGCGGTGTCGAGCCTGACCGCGGCCGCCCAGTACCACACCTGGACGTTCTCGCTCACCGGCGGCGCGCAGGTCCACCTCTACACCGACTACGCGCCGAGCAGCCACACGCTGGTCGACACCGTCGTCTACCTCTACAAGCGCGGCCCGAACGGCTGGGGCAGCTACCTGGTCCGCAACGACGACGACGGGTCGAGCCGTTGGTCGTCGATCGCGAAGGACCTCGGCGCCGGCGACTATCGCGTGCTGGTGAAGGGCTACGCGTCGACCACGCGCGGCAAGTTCGCGGTGACCGTCGACTGCGACGGCGCCGGCTGCAACCCGGCCCCGCCGCCGGCGACCTGCCTGTTCGGCGCGACGTTCGGCGACCTGCTGGAGTCGACCGCCTACCGCATCACCAACGACGCGCAGCTCCACGCGACCGACTACCTGTCGCCGCTCGACCAGCAGCGGGTCGTGCTCGCGCTCCAGCAGTCGGCGCACACCGACGTCATGACGGTCGCGCAGGCGTTCGACGCCGCCGACCAGCACGTCATCCGCCGTCTCGATCTGTACGACGAGGCCGGCGGCCGCGCGTTCACCGCGTTCGAGTACGGCGCGGGCGACAACAGCTACGGCGCGGTCTTCGCCTACGGCGTGCCGACGATCGTCGCGGTCGACCACGACACCGACCTCGAGTCGTGCACCGTCCACGCGCAGGTGTGCGCGCTCGGCTCCGACTGGGCGCAGACGCGGGCGAGCGCGGCGTTCACGCGCGGCGCGACGCGGGTCATCACGTCGGCCGGGCAGCTCACCGGCACCGACGCCGCCGACGCGCTGGCGGCGATCCGGGTCGCGCACCCGGAGGCGGCCTCGCTGGCCGACGGCCTCACCCGCGTCGACGACAAGAAGCTGAACGTCACCGACCTGACCCACACCGCCACCGGCACCAAGGTGCGCGCGTTCGAGTACGGCGCGGGCGACTCCAGCTACGGCGCGATCTACCAGGCCGGCACCGCGACGCGCTTCGCCTCGATCGTCGACCTCACCTACTACGACTGCTCGTTCGCGCCCTGAACGGCGCGGGCGCGGGCGCGGGCGCGGCTCAGTGGGCGACGGGGAGCTTGCCGGCGGCGGCGGGCGGGCCGTCGAGGTCGGCGAAGAAGTCGTTGCCCTTGTCGTCGACGACGATGAAGGCCGGGAAGTCGACGACCTCGATCCGCCAGACGGCCTCCATGCCGAGCTCGGGGTAGTCGAGGACCTCGACCTTCTTGATGCAGTCCTGCGCGAGGCGCGCGGCCGGCCCGCCGATCGAGCCCAGGTAGAAGCCGCCGTGGCGCCGGCACGCCTCGGTGACCGCGCGCGAGCGGTTGCCCTTGGCGAGCATGACCATGCTGGCGCCGTGCGACTGGAAGAGGTCGACGTACGAGTCCATGCGGCCGGCGGTGGTCGGCCCGAACGAGCCCGACGGCAGGCCGGCCGGCGTCTTGGCCGGGCCGGCGTAGTAGACCGCGTGCTCGCGGATGTACGCCGGCAGCGGCTGGCCGGCGTCGAGCAGCTCCTTCAGCTTCGCGTGCGCGATGTCGCGCGCGACGACCATCGGCCCGGACAGCGACAGCCGCGTGCGGATCGGGTAGCGCGACAGGGCCGCGCGGATCTCGCTCATCGGCCGTGACAGGTCGACCTTCACGACCTCGCCGTCGAGGTGCTCGTCGGTGACGTCCGGCAGGTAGCGAGCGGGGTCGCGCTCGAGCTCCTCGAGGAAGACGCCGTCGCGCGTGATCTTGCCCTTCGCCTGGCGGTCGGCCGAGCACGACACCGCGATCGCGATCGGGCATGACGCGCCGTGGCGGGGCAGCCGGATCACGCGCACGTCGTGGACGAAGTACTTGCCGCCGAACTGCGCGCCGATGCCGGTCGCGCGCGCGAGCTCGGTGAGCTTCGCCTCCCACTCGAGGTCGCGGAAGCCGTGGCCGAGCTTCGAGCCCGCGGTCGGCAGCCCGTCGAGGTAGCGCGCCGACGCCAGCTTCGCCGTCTTGAGCGCGTGCTCGGCGGAGGTGCCGCCGATGACGACCGCCAGGTGGTACGGCGGGCAGGCGGCGGTGCCGAGCGTGCGCAGCTTGGCGTCGAGGAACTTCGTCAGCGAGGCCGGGTTGAGGACCGCCTTCGTCTCCTGGTAGAGGAAGCTCTTGTTGGCGGAGCCGCCGCCCTTCGCCATGAAGAGGAAGTGGTACTCGTCGCCGTCGTCGGCGTAGAGCTCGATCTGCGCCGGCAGGTTGTTGCCGGTGTTGGCCTCCCGGAACATGTCGAGCGGCGCGAGCTGCGAGTAGCGGAGGTTGCTCGTCTGGTACGTGTCGAAGATGCCGCGGGCGATCGCCTCGGTGTCGCCGCCGCCGGTGAAGATCTGCTGGCCCTTCTTGCCCATGACGATGGCGGTGCCGGTGTCCTGACACATCGGCAGCACGCCGCCGGCGGCGATGCTCGCGTTCTTGAGCAGGTCGAGCGCGACGAAGTGATCGTTGGCGGACGCGTCCGGGTCGTCGAGGATCTTGCGGAGCTGGGCGAGGTGCGACGGCCGCAGCAGGTGGGCGATGTCGCGCATCCCCTCGCGGGTGAGCAGGGTCAGCGCCTCGGCTGGCACCTGGACCAGCTCGTGGCCGCCGGCGGTGATCGTGGAGATGCCGTCGAACGGCAGCCGCCGGTACGGCGTCGTCTCGTCGGCGAGGGGGAGGAGCTCGGTGAACGCGAAGTCGGCCATCGCCGCGCACCCTACCGCCGGGCCGCCCCGCGTTCAACGTCAGCCTGCGGTGGTAGGATAAAAGGTATGACAGTCGCGAAGGTGGCCGTGACGATCCCGGAGGCGCTGCTCCGGCGCGCGCGCGGCGCGGTCAAGCGCGGGGCGGCCCGCTCGCTCAGCGCCTACGTCAGCGCGGCGCTCGCCGAGAAGACCACGCTCGACGAGCTCGAGCGCATGCTCGACGGAATGCTGGCGCGGACCGGCGGCCCGCTGACGGCGGCCGAGCAGCGCGCGGCCGATCGCGCGCTCCACGGGCCCCGGCGGGCGCGGAGGCGGCGATGAGCCTGACGCTCGACGCCGGCGCGCTGATCGCCTTCGAGCGCGGCGATCGCGCGGTGGTGGCGATCCTCAAGCGAGCGCTGCAGGCGAAGGAGATCCTGGCAGTGCCGGCGGGGGTCGTCGGGCAGGTCTGGCGGGATGGCCGGCGGCAGGTCCCGCTGGCGCGGCTCTTGGCCTCGGAGCTGATCGAGCTCGAGGCGCTCGACGGCGAGCTCGCCCGCGCGGCCGGCCAGCTCTGCGGCGCGCGCGGCACCGCCGACGTGATCGACGCGTCGGTCGTCCTGTGCGCGCGCGCCCGCGGCCACGGCGTGCTCACCCGTGATCCCGATGATCTCGCCCAGCTCGACCCGGGGCTGCGGCTCGTGATCATCTGAGCCGCCGGGGACGCTTCGGGGCGTGCGCTGGCATGCCGAACGCGGCGCGCGTGAAAATCCGCCCGGGAGGTGAAAGCTTGTGACGCGGCAACGAGGCCGCGGGAGGTCGCCATGGACGCCAGGATCGGATCGATCGTGGACACGAAGGGCGCGGGGGCGAAGGTGCTGAGCATCGACTCGGGCGCGACGGTGAAGGACGCGGTGGCGCTGATGAACCGCCACGTGGTCGGCTCGGTGATCGTGCTCGACGGCGAGCGGCTGGTCGGCATCTTCACCGAGCGCGACGTGCTGACCCGCATCGTCGCGGTGGGGCGCGACCCGGGAGCGGTCCGCGTCGGCGAGGTGATGACGCGCAAGGTGCTCGTCATCGATCGCGACACGTCGGTGACGCAGGCGATGACGCTCATGACCACGCGCCGCTGCCGCCACCTGCCCGTGCTCGATCAGGGCAAGCTCGTCGCCGTCATCTCCATCGGCGACCTCACCCGCTGGGTCATCCACGACCGGGAGCGCTCCATCGCCGACCTCGAGGACTACATCCACCGCTCCTGATCAGTCGCGGCCCGCGTCGACGCCCGCGTCGTGCGGCGGCGGGTGCAGCGTGAACTGGAACCACCGGATGGTGCCCTGTGGCGCGTCGAGCCCGGGCTCGGTCTGGGCGGCGGTGATCTGGAGCTCGCCGTAGGGACTCGGGGTGGGATCGAACATCAGCTCGGCCCCGTCCTCACGGAAGTGGATGGGGGTGTCCTGCTCGAAGTGGCCGAGCTCCGCGACGACCGCGGTGGCCGGCAGCTCGACCGCCAGCTCGAGCGTGACCGAGGGCCACATGCCTTCACCGCCGTCACCTCCATGGATCGCAGCGATCCAGGCCAGGGACGTGGGGTATCCGTTCATCTGCACCGGCCTTCCGGGGGCGCGCAGCGACTCGACGATCGCGCTCGGTCGTTCGCCCCGGAGCAACCGACGCTCGATGTCCTTCACGACGGGGGCCCATGCCGGCAACGGCGGTCTCGGCCGCACGGGAGTCGTCGGCAGCGAGACGTCCGCCGCGGGTGGCTCCTGCTGCGCGTCGAGTGGCGCGTCGGGCGTCGGGGCTGCGTTCCGTGGGCTCGCCTTCGGCGGGCGCGTCCCGCCTCGTTCGCACGCCAGCAGCGCTGCGATGAGGACGACGAGGACGGTGACCCTCATCGCGATAGCTCGAACGCGAGGGCTGCCTCGTCGCCGACCTCGCTCGCGTCGCCCTCGTACGGGATCGCCCGGTACGCGACGTAGTACGCCTCGACGACCACCATGCGCTGATGGACGAGCGCGAGCGCTTGCCTGGCGGCGGTGAGGTTGGCCGTGGTGGGTGCCGCTCGCAGCGCATCGCGCGCGGCGACGGCGCCCTTCGCCGCGGCGGCGAGCTCGTCGTAGCCGAACAGGCTGTCCACGTGCCGGTTGTGCCGCTTGTTCTCGTCGACCGCGACGGCGTCGTGCATCTCGGCCGCGAGCGCGCGCTGCTGGGGCGTGGCGCCATCGAGCTTGAGTTGCTCGGCCTGCTGCGCGATCTCGATCGGGATCTCGGCGGCGGTTGCGATGTCGGCCGCCGCGCGTCCCTGGCTGGCGGCGTAGCGTGCGGCGAGGAACCACTGCTCGCCGTGCCGCGCCTCGTGTGCAACGTCCGAGGCCAGCTCCAGCGCATGGGCATCGTCGAGCGAGGTGGAGTCTGCCGTCGCGGCCGGCGGATCGAACGAGCCTCCCACGGGCTCGGGACCCACCAGCAACGCCCACTGCCTGTGATCGAAGGAGGCGGGAGCGGTGCGCTTGGATTGTTCCACCGAGCGGGTGGCGGGGGCCTGGGCGTCGGTGAGCTCGCGGTCGACGATGGCCTGGAGGCGGTGGGCGCGATCGAACAACGTGAGGCCGGGCCATTCGCGCTGGAGCGAGCGGATCTCGCCGGCGACCTTGTCGACGTTGGCGGTGCTGCCGATGCCGCCGAGCTCGGGGAGCGTGCCGGTCCGGCGCTGGATGGCGTGGGCGCGGCTCTCGACGGAGTTGCGCTCGATGACGCCGGGGCGCATCGCCTTCCACGACGCGCGCGGGATGACGTCGTCGAGCTCGGCGAGGACGTCCGCGACCTCGGGCAGCTCGTGGCGGAGCGCCGGCGGCAGCGCGGCGAACGCATCCGGCGCGGGCGCGGGCGCGCGGGTTCCGGCCGGCGCCTCGCCGCGATCGTCGGCGACGCCGCCGGCTTCGGGCTCGTGGTGAGCGTCGGAGCGGCCGGCGCCGGCGTGACCGCGCGGCG
>DASZXE010001008.1:0-2109 GCA_035546475.1 Kofleriaceae bacterium | reverse complement strand
ACCTCGCTCCCCACGATCGCGACGACGTCGAACCGGCACGGGTCCACCGTCGGGTAGCGCGCCAGCCACGCGCGCGCCGCGAGGACGAGGCGCCGCTGCTTGGCGCGGACGACGGTCTCCTCGGGCGTGCCGTGGAGCTCGTCCTTGCGCGAGCGGACCTCGACGAAGCAGAGCGTCTCGCCGTCGTAGGCGACCGCGTCGAGCTCGCCCGCGCGCAGCCGGACGTTGCGCTCGACGATGCGATAGCCGGCCGCCGCCAGCGCGCGGGCGGCGCGGTCCTCGCCGCGCTGGCCGATCGCCACGGTCGAGCCGGGCGGCGCCTCGGCCCGCGGGCGCGGCGTGCGCGCGGCGCCCGATCGCGGCGATCGCGGCGATCGCGGCGATCGCGCGGGTGCTCTGCCCTGCCCTGCCATCCCCACCCTCCCCCTGTCGGTGACGGAGTCGTGAACGCGAGCGCGGAGCGATCAGCCCGCCGCGGCGGCGCGGGCGTCCTTCTTCGCCTTGCGCTTGCCGCGGCCCTTGAACTTCTCCTTCGGCTCCGCGGGCTCGCCGGACGGCGCGGCCTCGGCGCCCTCGGCAGCCTCGGCGGCGGCCGGCGCGTGGGTCTGGCCGCGCTCCTTGATGCGGGCGGCCTTGCCCGACAGGTCGCGGAGGTAGAAGAGGCGCGACTGGTGGACCTTGCCGCGGGCGAGGACCTCGACGCGCTCGATGTTCGGCGAGTTGTCCGGGAAGATGCGCTCGACGCCGACGCCGTACGAGATCTTGCGGACCGTGAACGTGGAGCGCGCGCCCTTGCCGACGCGGCGGATGCACACACCCTCGAACGCCTGCAGGCGCGTCTTCTCACCCTCGCGGATCTTCGCCCAGACCTTGACCGAATCGCCGGGCCGGAACTCGGGCAAGGCGCCCTGGCGGCGGTTCTGCTGATCGATGGTACGGAGAATCTGTTGCGCGCTCATGGGTTGTGCCTGGTTCTGGGGGCGGGCCCCGGGACGGGCTTTGTGCCAGAAAGGTCGCGCACCGTCAAGCGTCGGACCCCACCTACCCGTCGCGGAGCCCGAAGAGGCGGTCGAGGATGACGGCGACGGCGGAGCGGACGGACAGGTGGTTCCACGCCGGGCGGCCGGCGATCGGCGTGAGGACGCGCTGGACCATCGGCAGGAGCGCGTCGGCGAGGCCCCAGCCGGTGCCGAACAGCACCAGCAGCGGGCGGCCGGGGGCGTCCTGCAGCTCCGCGTGGAGCGCCGCCGGGGTGACCGCGGGCGCGTGCGGCCAGCGGCCGGCGACGGCCGAGGTCGCGGCGATGATCGGCGGCTGGCCGTGGGCGCGCTCGACGGCGGCGATCGCGTCCTCGACCGACGCCGCCGCCTCGGTGAGCCGCAGGGCCTCGGCGCGGTGATCGCCGCGGCGCCTGGTCCCTGCGGGCTCCAGCCGCCCTGATCGATCGGCGCGCCCGCCGGCGACGGCGGCCTCGCCTCCGGACGCCGAGGCAGGAGTCGGCTGGGCCTCCTCCAGGGCCTCCGCCCACAGGCGCGCGATGTGCTCGGCCTTGTCGCGCTGGCTGGCGACCGGCGTGACGATGAAGCAGCGCGCGAGGCCGTAGGTGGCGGCGCTGCGGGCGAGGTCGTGGACGTCGAGGTTGGTGACCGCCGAGGTCACGACCGCGCCGGTGCGGTCGTGCACCGGGTGGTGGACGAGCGCGATCGAGGTGCGGGCGGCGACGTCGACCTCGGGCGCGCCGGCGAGCAGCTTGTCGTCGCCCTTGTCGAGGCGGAGGCGGGCGAACAGCTCGGGCCGGCGGCGCGCGGTGCGGCGCAGGGCCTGGCCGCGGCGCCAGCGGCGGATCGCCTCGTGGTTGCCGCCGGCGAGCACCGGCGGGATCGGCCGGCCGCGGAACTCGGCGGGCCGCGTGTACTGCGGGTACTCGAGCAGGCCGGCGGAGAACGACTCGTCGTCGGCGGAGGCGGCGTCGCCGAGGACGCCGGGCATCAGCCGCGCGACCGCGTCGATGATCGCGGCGGCGCCGAGCTCGCCGCCGGTGAGGACGAAGTCGCCGAGGGAGAGCTCCTCGTCGATCGACGTCTCGATCGCGCGCTCGTCGACGCCCTC
>DASZXE010001007.1:0-4754 GCA_035546475.1 Kofleriaceae bacterium | reverse complement strand
CGCCAGCACGGCGCCGGTCGCGAGCGCGCGCCGCCGCCGGCGCAGCACGACCGCGCCGAGGCCGATCGCGAGCGCCCGCTCGAGGCCGCCGCCGGCGCCCGGGCCGCCGGTACCGCCGGCCGAGCAGCCGCCGCCCTCGAGGCCGACGTTGTCGTCGAAGCCGTCGCCGTTGGCGTCGGGGTCGCAGACGTCGCCGAGCCCGTCGCCGTCGGTGTCGATCTGGTCGCTGTTGGCGGTCAGCCGGCAGTTGTCCATGCCGTCGGCGTGGCTGTCGTTGTCGCTGTCCGGATCCTGGAAGTCCGGGGTGCCGTCGCCGTCGGTGTCGACCGGATCGACCGGCCGCGGGCCGGCCTCGTCGTGGTCGGGGATGGTGTCGCCGTCGGCGTCGGTGTCGAGCTGGTCGGGCGTGCCGTCACCGTCGGTGTCGAGGCCGGGGCCGGCGCCGCCGAACCGCGACGGGTCGTTGTCCATGCTGTCGGGGACGCCGTCGAGGTCGGAGTCGTCGACGGTGTCGCGGATGCCGTCGCCGTCCTCGTCGCCGCCGTCGGCCATGCCGTCGTTGTTGGCGTCGGCGTCGCCGTAGCCGGCCTCGTCGATGTCGAAGATCGAGTCGCCGTCGGAGTCGAGGTCCTGGTAGTCCGGCATGCTGTCGCCGTCGGTGTCGGGAGGCGTCGGGTAGCCGCCGGCGCCGAAGCCGGTCGTGTGGTCGGCGCTGTCGGGGATGCCGTCGTGGTCGCGATCGCCGCCGTCGCAGACGCCGTTGGCGTCGGCGTCGGTGCACGTGGTGCCGTTCTCGCCGAGGTCGCTGATGCCGTCGTCGTCGGAGTCGAGGTCGCGGAAGTCGTCGACGCCGTCGCCGTCGGTGTCGGCGACCGTGTAGTCGATCGTGCCGCTGTCGGGCGTGGTCTCGAGGCCATCGCACAGGCCGTTGGCGCCGAAGCCGCCGGGGCAATCGACCATGCCGTCGCCGTTGGCGTCCGGATCGTCGTGACCGGCCTCGGAGACGTCGGGCAGGCCGTCGTTGTCGCTGTCGAGGTCGAGCGAGTCGGGGATGCCGTCGCCGTCGGTGTCGACGTCGCCGTCGCCCTCGACGGTGTCGGGGATGCCGTCGTTGTCGTCGTCGAGGTCGTCGCGATCGCCGACGCCGTCGCCGTCGGTGTCGGCGCGCACGCCGAAGCCGTCGAAGCCGTCGATGTCGTCGACCGCGCCGTCGCCGTCGGTGTCGGGGCCGTCGCACCGCATGTCGGGCGGCATGGTGTCGGTGCACATGCTGGTGCTCACGTCCGGCGTGCCGTCGCCGTCGGAGTCGAGGTCGCGCCAGTCGGGCGTGCCGCCGCCGTCCATGTTGGGCGGCACGGTCGGCGTCGGATCGCCCCAGGTCGGCGCCGAGTCGATGCTGTCGGCGATGCCGTCGTGGTCGGTGTCCGGCCCGTCGCACACGCCGTTCTGGTTCTGGTCGGTGCAGCCGGAGCCGAGCTCGGTGAGGTCGAGGCGGCCGTCCTGATCGCTGTCGAGGTCGAGGAAGTCGGGCGCCGCGTCGGTGTCGCTGTTGCGCGGCACGTTGGTGCTGGCGTCGTTGGCCCAGCCGTCGCCGTTGCCGTCGGCGAGGTCGCAGACGCCGTCGGCCGGCTGGGTGTCGCGGCAGCCGTTGCTGCTCTCGAGCAGGTCGGTGCCGCCGTCGTTGTCGCTGTCGAGATCGAGGAAGTCGGGGGCGCCGTCGCCGTCGGTGTCCGGCGGGATCGGGTTGGTCGCGTCGTCGGCGAGGCCGTCGCCGTTGGCGTCGGGGCCGTCGCAGCGGCCGTTGCGGGGCGGCGCGTCGAGGCAGCCGCTGTGGCCCTCGTAGACGTCGGGGATGCCGTCGCCGTCGGAGTCGAGGTCGCGCCAGTTGCCGCGGCCGTCGCCGTCGGCGTCGAGCGCGCCCTCGGCGGCGTCGCGGATGCCGTCGTTGTCGGCGTCGATGTCCTGGTAGTCGGGCTGGGCGTCGCCGTCGGTGTTCGGCACCGTGGCGTTGGCGTCGTCGGCGATGCCGTCGCCGTTGGCGTCGGGGCCGTCGCAGCGGCCGGGCGGCGCCACCACGTCGACGCAGCCCGAGTTGCCCTCGAGCAGGTCGCCGAGGCTGTCGTTGTCGGCGTCGAGCTCGCGGAAGTCGAAGATGCCGTCGCCGTCGGAGTCGGGGGCCGTCGGGTAGTTGGTGACACCGGGGCCGGCGTGGTTGTCGAGGCTGTTGACCACGCCGTCGCGGTCGGTGTCGGCGCCGTCGCAGCGGCCGTTCTTCGGCGTGGTGTCGACGCAGCCGCTCTCGCCCTCGGTGAGGTCATTGATGCCGTCGCCGTCCGAGTCGAGGTCGAGGAAGTCCTTGAGGCCGTCGCCGTCGGTGTCGACCGGCGCGTCGGGGCCGATGTGGTCGCCGTTGTAGTCGGCCATGCCGCTGTCGGGCATGGTCTCGACCGCGTCGCACAGGCCGTTGGCGCCGAAGCCGCCGGGGCAGTCGATGATGCCGTTGTGGTTGGCGTCGGGGACGGCGGGGCTGACCTCGACGACGTCGAGGAGGCCGTCGCCGTCGGCGTCGAGGTCGAGGTGGTTGGGCACCCCGTCGCCGTCGCGGTCGAAGTCGGTGCCGAACGCGTCGCACACGCCGTTGTTGTTGGCGTCGGCGCAGGCGCCGGGCATGCCGTCGCCGCGGTCGTTCTTGTCGAGGTAGTTCGGGGTGCCGTCGTTGTCGTGGTCGCCGTCGGGATCGACGCCGTAGGCGTTCTCGGCGGTGTCGGGGATGCCGTCGTTGTCGTCGTCGAGGTCGTCGGCGTCGTCGACGCCGTCGCCGTCGTTGTCGGCGGCGTAGCGGACGGTGATGGTGCCGTCGTCGCAGTCGGGGATGACCGGGTCGTTGTCGCAGGCCAGGTAGTGCACGGTGTAGATGCCGGGCACCGTGTCGTTGGCCGGGGTGATGACGATGTTGCCGTTGTTGACGATCACCGTCGCCGCGCCGGCGCTCGACAGCACCGCGATGCTGTTCGGATCGAGCATGTCGTTGGTGTCGACGAACAGGCCGGCGACCGCGACGCTGGTGCCGCCGCCGCCGAGCGGGCGGACCAGGTTGGCGTCGTTGAGCGTGGTCAGGTTGCACGGCGACGCGCCGTCCGGCGTGAGGTTCGTGTAGCGGACGCCCCGCTGCGACAGCCCGTAGAAGCCGAGCTGGCCGCCGGGGAAGGCGTTGCCGGCGAACTCGTTCGGGAAGTCGCCGGGCGTCAGGTTCAGCTCGAGCTGGCCGTCGATCCACTCGCGCAGCGACGTCGGCGTGTACTCGAGGCGGACGTTGTAGTCGGTCGACATCGTCCAGCCGGTCGCGCCGAGCCGGCGGCCGGTCGCGAGCTGCTTCACGCAGGAGACGCCGGGCGTCGGGCAGCGGCGCTGGCCGAAGTCGTGCAGCGTCGAGTCGCCGGTGTTGGGCGCGCCGAGCACGTGGGCGACGCGCACGCCGGGCGGCACGTTGTCCTGCAGCTCGCGCTTCCAGTCGATGAGCACCCAGTCGGCGCCGTTGCCCGCCTCGTCGCCCGGCTCGAAGCCGAGCGCGAAGCCCCACCAGTCGTTGTCGTTGACCGCGTCGTCGACCCGCACGCGGGCGACGTAGGTGCCGCGCTGGGCGTCGGTGCCGAACAGCGCGATCGTCGGCGCGTCGGTGTTGTTGAGCTGGGTGCCGAAGGTCGGACCGCCGATCGTCCAGTTCGAGTCGTTGGCGCGGAAATCGTGGACGTCGAGGTTGTCCCAGTCGAACGCGCGGCCGCAGCTCCAGCCCGGCTCGATGTTGCACGTGTTCGAGCAGCCGTCGCCGTTGACGTTGTTGCCGTCGTCGCAGTTCTCGGTGGGCGCGACCGTGCCGTCGGGGGCGTTGCCGACGCACTGCGCGTCGGCGCGCGGCGGGTCGAGCATCGCCACGATGCCGGCGAGGCTGACGCCGAGGAGGGAAGCCAGGCGGGGGTGACTCATGTGGGGCATGGTATGCGCGTCAGTCGAGAGTGGGAATCGCGGCCGGGTGCTCATCGGGTAACAATCGGTGGCGGCCGGGGGCTCCCGTCGGGGGAGATCCGGACGCTCTCCCGCGACGTGAGGGAGGCGCCCGTGAGATTGACCACGATCGATCGCCTTCGTAACTTCGATCCCGTGGACGCGACGATCTCGGGCTCGTGGGCCCGCCTGCACCGGCTGCAGGCGAGCTTCACCGCGGCGGGGCGGACGCGCGCCGAGGAGCGGGTGGTGCTCGCCGACGCGCGGGCGCTCGGCGCGACCGCGGTGCCGGCCTGCCTGCGCGCGCTGCGTGGTCCGGCCGCCGGACGCCCGTGGGTCGTCACCGTGCTGCGGGCGGTCGCCGAGGTCGCGGGCGCGCGCGTGCGCGCCGGCCTGCGCGAGCTGACCGACGGCGGCGCCGGCGCCGTCGCCGACGACGTCAAGCTGGCGGCGCTGTCGTTGCTCGCCGAGCTCGGCGACGAGTCGGCGACCGCGCGCTTCGCCGACCCGGTCGAGGTCCACCGCCAGTCGCTGGCCCGCTTCGAGTCGCAGCTCGGCACGCCCGCGGACGTCGCCAGCGCGGCGGAGCTGCTGGTGTCGAGGCTCGCGCCGTCGGCGCTCGTCGAGTTCGTCGAGGCGTTCGCCGAGGCGTGCCCCGACGGCGCGCGCCGGCTCGGCGAGGAGCTGTGCGCGCGGGTCGACCTCGACGTCCAGGCGCGGCTCGAGGTCGACCGGCTGATGGCGCCCCTGCG
>DASZXE010001006.1:0-5563 GCA_035546475.1 Kofleriaceae bacterium | reverse complement strand
GCCGGGGCCCGCGCCGCCCGCCGAAGCAGCGCGGCATCGCGATCCTCGCGGTCGTCACCGCCATCGCGATCGCGCTCATGATCGTCAACGAGTTCGCCTCGCGGACGACGATCGACATGCTGCAGTCGCGCAACACGCTCGATCAGGTGCGCGCCCACTTCCTCGCCCGCTCGGCGATCGACCTCGGCGAGCTGCTCCTCCGCATGCAGCGCGCGATCGACAGCATCCCGCCGCAGACCAAGCAGATGTTGAACCTGCCGCCCGACCTGTCGGTGACCGAGTTCTCCGACCCGCTGATGGCGGCGTTCGGCGGCAGCGAGGACGAGGTCAAGCAGGCGATCGGCATCACGAGCATGGACGACGTGAAGGGGCTCGGCGCCGACATCGGCAGCTTCCGCCTCGTCATGCAGCCGGTCGACGGCAAGATCAACGTCAACTGCGCGGCCGGCACCGCCGCCGAGCGCAAGCGGCTCGCCGTCATGCTGAAGTCGCTGTTCTACCCGTTCGCCACCAACTCGATCTTCGACGAGGACGACGCCGAGGGCTGGCACCGCGACGCCGATACGCAGGTCGAGGCGATCATCGACTACATCGACCCGGACCTGAACCACGTCGACGTCTCCGACCGGGCGATGAACGGCAGCGGCAGCGGCAGCGGCAGCGCGAGCGGCGCCGGCATCAACGAACCGCTGCCGCAGGGCGGCGCCGAGGACTACGGCTACGAGAACCTGCGCGACCACTACCTGGCGAAGAACAACCGCATCGACTCCGTCGGCGAGCTGCGCCTGGTCCGCGGCGTCGACGACCGGCTGTGGACGCTGTTCGGCGGCGCCTTCCGCGTCCACGGCGGCTGCCAGATCAGCGTGCGCGCGATGGACGACATCACCGTCATCGCCACCGTCATCTCGGCCGGCGCCAAGCCCGACGAGCCGCTCCTGCGCAACGATCCGACCTACGTCTGGAAGCTCGCCGGCCTCGTCCTCAAGGCGAAGACCCTCGGCATGACCTTCCCGACCGTGCAGGAGTTCGCCGACTTCATCGCCGATCCGGTCGGCAAGCTGACCGAGGACGCGCAGGCCGCGCAGGCCGCCGGCGCGAACGTGCCGTCGCTCGACCTCGGCGTGCCGACCAACTTCAAGGGCGTCGTGCTCGACCAGCAGGCGCTGCGCAAGATCCTGAACGACTCGCCGCCGCGCGCCTTCCAGGTGGAGGCGATCGGCCAGGTCGAGCGCAGCGCGCCGCTCCAGCCGCTGGTCCGCACGATCCGCGGCATGTGGGATCAGAACGCCAGCCTGCAGAACAGCCGGTGGCAGGGCACGCCGAAGTCCGGCACCTGGATGTGGCTGCGCGAGGAATGAGCGCCACGTGAGGAGACCGTCATGAGCCGTATCTTCGCCATCGACCTTGACGCTCCACGGCGGCTTCCGCCACGCCGCGGTCGACGAGGTGATCGAGCGCCTGGTGCCACCCGGCGACGAGCCGTACGAGCAGCGCGCCGCCCGCGTGCTGTCCGGCATCATCCGCGAGCACCGCCTCGAGAAGGACACCGGCTACCTGGCGGTGTCGGGCGCGCAGGTCTTCGTCCACGTGCTCGAGTTCGGCTTCAAGCTCGCGCGCAAGCCGGACCTCGAGAAGGCGGTCGGCGCCGAGCTCGAGGGGATCGTGCCGGTCGACCTCGAGGAGCTGGTCTACGCCTGCGAGGCGCTGCCGCCGATCGGCGCGCCGGCGCCGCCTGCCGTCCCCGGCGCCGAGGTGCCGCCCGAGGCCGCCGCCGCCCCGCTGCGCGGCCGCGCCGCCCCGCCGACCGAGGGCATGCGCGTCCTCACCTACGCGATGCGGATGTCCCGCGCCCGCGAGCTGCTCGAGATCACCGCGGGCGCCGGCAACGAGGCGCGCGGCCTCGTCCCGGTCGCGGCGCTCGCGCGGCTGACCGAGCGCCTGCCCGGCCTCGCCGGTCCGACGCCGGTCGCGATCGTCGACGTCGGCCACGAGCACACCGACGTCGTGGTCGCCATCGGCGGGCGCGCGGTCTACTCGCGCACGTTCACCCGCGGCGGCCGCCACGTCACCGAGGCGATCAGCAAGAACTGGCGCCTGCCGTTCGCCGACGCCGAGCACGCCAAGCACACCGACGGCTTCCTCGCGTCGAGCGTGCAGCCGGCGACGTCCGAGGCGTGGAAGCGCGTCCACGACGTGCTGGTCACCGAGGTCGGCCCGTGGGTGCGCGAGCTGCGGCAGACGCTCGCCGCGTGCCGGGCCAAGACCGGCGCCGCCGCCGGCCGCGTGCTGCTGGTCGGCGGCGGCAGCCGCCTGCGCGGCCTCGCCGACTTCACCGGCGAGCAGCTCGGCCTGCCGACATCCACGCTCGGCCCCGACGCCGCGGCAGCGCTGCTCGGCCCGTCGGTCAAGGCCGCCGGCGCCGCGCCGACCGCCGCCGACGGCGCCGCCCTCGCGCTCGCGATCGCCTTCGACCTGTCGAGCGGCAAGCCGACCTACGACCTGCGGCAGGGCCCGCTGGCGTTCAAGGTCGACATGTCGTTCATCACCACCAAGCTCACCCAGGTGGCGATCGCCGGGCTGGTGGTGCTGCTGTTCGCCGGCGCGGCCGCGTGGGTCGGCCTCCGCCAGCTCCACAAGGACGACAAGCTCCTCACCGAGCGGGTCGCCGTCGAGTCGACCGAGTACAAGGGCAAGCCGATGACGGTGAAGGAGATCCTCGCCGAGCAGGGCCCGACCGGCGGCGCCGAGGAGTCGCCGCTGCCGAAGATGTCGGCCTTCGACATCCTCCTCGAGATCAACAGCAAGCTGCCCCCGCGCGACAAGATCACCATCGACATCACCGAGCTCGAGATCCGCGACACCCAGGTGAGCATCAAGGCCGCGGCCAAGAAGCCCGAGGAGATCGACCAGTTCGAGACCGCGATGCGCGACGTGAAGTGCCTGAAGGACGGCGCCCGCTCCAACACGCAGACGGCCGGCGACTGGATCAACTTCTCCTACACGTTCAAGAACGAGTGCATGTGAGGACCCATGGCCGCCTTCGATAGCGTTCGCAACAAGTGGGAGTCGATCACGCCGCGCGAGCGGCGGATGGTCGTCTTGCTCGGCGTGTCGGCGGTCGTGGTGCTGGTGCTCTACGTGGCGCTCGGCATCCGCGACGGCATGGCGAATCTCGAGAAGAAGAACGAGCGGTCGCGGCAGGCGCTCCTGGCGCTGACGACGCTCAAGGCCAAGCCGCTCGGCGCGACCGGCGGCCCCGAGATCCCGGCCGAGGCGGTGAAGCTCGAGAGCTACCTCTACGGCGCGGCGAGCAAGGCCGGCATCACGCTCAACGGCGTCACCTCGCGCGGCTCGACCACCCGCGGCTCGTACACGGTGCACGGCGCCGCCGTCGAGCTGCACGAGCTCACGCTCCAGCAGGCCACCGACTTCCTCGAGGCGATCGAGAACGACTCGCACGTCGTCGTCGTCACCGGCCTGCAACTGCGCCGCAACTTCCGCGACAAGGAGAAGATCGAGCTGTCGGTCGACGTGTCGACCTACTCGAAGGCGGCCGACGCCGGCGCGGGCTCCGGCTCCGGCTCCGGCTCCGGCTCGGGGTCGGGCAAGGGCTCCGGCAAGGCAGGTGCATCGTGAACCTCGGCCCCCGCGCGCGCGTCGCGCTGAAGATCGCCGGCTACACGTTCCTGGCGCTCGTCACGTTCGTCTACGCGGTCCACCTGACGTTCCCGTACGAGCGCGTGCGCGACAAGCTCGTCGAGGCGCTGAGCAGCAAGTACGACGTCACCGTCAACGGCGTCGAGCGCAGCAGGTTCGTGCCGGGCCGGTTCGCGCTGACCGGCGTGACCCTGACCTCGCGGCCGGCGGCGGCGGGGCAGACGGTGACCACGATGTACTTCAAGCGCGTCGAGGTCGACCTCAAGGTCCTGCCGCTGCTCGGCAAGCGGCTGGTCGCCGGCCTCGACGTGCGCGCCGGCACCGGGTCGATGACCGGCACGTTCGAGCAGGACGGCACGACGACGATCGCGAACTTCACGCTGAAGCGGTTCCCGATGGCCAACCTGCCCGGCATCAGCGACGCGGTCGGCCTGCCGATGGACGGCAACGCCGACGGCAAGCTGTCGATGCGGCTGCCGCACGGCGACTGGACCAAGGCGGTCGGCAAGTTCGACCTCGGCTGCAGCATCGGCTGCGCGGTCGGCGACGGCGTGACGAAGATCTACCCGAAGCCGCAGCGCCCGAGCGACGCCGCGCTCTACCGCGACGGCCTGACGGTGCCGCGCATCGACATCGATCGCGTCAACATCGGCATCGACGTCGCGAAGGGGGCCGCCAAGCTGCGGTCGTTCGAGCTGAAGTCGCCGGCCGGCGAGGCGGCGGTCGACTTCAACATCAAGCTGTCGCGCTCGCTGCAGAACTCGACGATCGACGGCTGCATCCGGTACCGCTGCATGGGCGAGTTCCTGCAGAAGTACCCGGGGCTCTGCATCGGCAGCCCCATCGTCGACGAGCAGGGCATGCTGAACATCAAGCTGTCGGGGCAGGTCGCGCGCATGCGGCGCCTGCCGCAGCGGTGCGAGGCCGGCGGCGGGCCGGTCGACTCGGCCGCGGCGCCGCCGAACCGGCCGACGCTCGACACGATCCCCGAGGTCGTCGAGCCGACCCCGGCCGCGGGCTCGAACGGGCCGCCGACGCCGATGCCGCCGCCTCCCGAGCCGCCGCCGGTGCCGCCGGTCCGCCCGGGCGTGATGACCGACGATGTCGGCGGGTCGCCGCCGCCGCCGAGCGTGCCGTCGGGCGGTGGCTCGATGGGCGGCAGCACCGGCGCGACCGGAACGACCGGCTCGACCGGGGATGGCACGACGACGCCCGTCCCGCCGCAGCCGGTCTACACGCCGCGCGGCGGCAGCGCGGGGCAGCCGACCACCGTGTCGCCGAGCGGGGCCTCGATCTCGCCGGGCGGCTCGGTGCCGATCGCGCCGTCGCCGAGCGCGAGCATGGGCAGCGCCCAGCCGTCGATCGACACCGACCCGTAGCCGCCGCCCGGCGCAGCTCAGCGCGGGCGAGAGCGCGCGCGCAGCCGGCGCAGGTCGCCGGGCAGCCACCCGAAGCGGTCGAGCTCGATCGCGCCGCGCTCGCTCACGTCGACGCCCTCGTCGAGCAGGAGCTGGCGCTGCACCGCGGCGCCGACCGGGTCGTGGATCGCGATCTGCCCGCGGCGGCCGCGCTTGCCGACGACCCGCTGCCACGGCACGCGGTCGGCCGGCGTGTTCGCCTTCATCGCCGCGCCGGCGACGCGACTGCCGCCGGGGAAGCCCGCCAGCTCGGCGACCTGGCCGTACGTCGCGATCCGCCCGCGCGGGATCCGCCGCGCGACGGTGTAGATCGCGGCGTAGAGCCGCGCGAGCCGCGCTCCCGGCGCCGCGTCGTCCTGCTCGTCGTCATCGCCGCCGCGCGCCGCGCGCCCCCGCGCGGGCACCGGCGCGAGCACGAGCCGCCGCGGGCCGCGCGCCGGCGACCGCGACCTCGGGGACCGTGAAGTCTTCACGGTCCCTCCATCGAT
>DASZXE010001005.1:0-13305 GCA_035546475.1 Kofleriaceae bacterium | reverse complement strand
ACGCCACCCGCGCCGGCGTGGTCGTCCTGCCGCCCGCGCCGCCGGTGCCCCAGCCGCCGCCGGGCCGCCCGCCCCTGCCGCAGACGACCGATCCGCCGCCGACGCCGGAGCTGCTCTCGCTCGGCCAGCTCCTCTTCTTCGAGCGCCGGCTCGGCGCCGACGGCACCACCCGCTGCGCCGCCTGCCACGATCCCGCCCACGGCTACTCCGGCGTCGATCCGCGCTCGCAGAACGCCCTCGGCAAGGTCAACCGCCGGCGCACGCCGTCGCTCTACGACGTCGGCTGGCAGACCGAGCTCGGCTGGGACGGCCGCGGCGGCGACCGCCTGCGGTTCGTCATGGGCCACGCCACCGGACAGCTCGGCGTGTCGCTCGACGACAGCGCGCGCAACCTGCAGGCGAGCCCGACCTACCGCGCGCTGTTCGCCCGCGCCGGCGATCCGTCGCAGGCGGGCCACACCGCCGGCGGCGCGCTGCTCTCGTTCGCGGTCACCCGCTACAGCCCCGACTCGCCGTGGGATCAGCAGGAGCGCGGCGTCGCCGGCGCCGCCAGCCCCGAGGCGGTGGCCGGCTACGCGATCTTCAACGGCAAGGCCCAGTGCGCGATGTGTCACCCGCCGCCGCTCTACACCGACCTCGCCTACCACCGCCTCGGCCTCGTCGCGACCTCCGACGACGGCCGCGGCGTCGTCGATCCGGCCGCGGCCCGCGCGTTCAAGACGCCGGGGCTGCGCGGCGCGGCGCTCCGCGTCCGCTTCTTCCACGACGGCAGCGCGGCGTCGCTCGAGGCGGCGATCGACTGGCACCTCGCCGGCGGCACCGGCCAGGGCGCCGCGCCGGCCGACATCGATCCGGCGCTGCCGCCGATCCACCTCACGCCCGAGGAGCGCGGCGCGCTGATCGCGTTCGTGCGCGCGCTGTCGGCGCCGCCGGTGCCGGTCGTGCCGCCCACGTTGCCGGAGGACGTCCCATGAGCTGGCGCCGCGACCTCGAGCTGACCATCGGCCGCTACCAGATGCGCGCGCTCGAGCGCGGCATGGCGCTGGCGGCCGGCCTGCGCCCGCGCCGGATCGCCGCCGGTCCGCTCGACCTCGCGGTGCTCGAGCGCCGGCGCGCGGGCACGCCGGTCGTCGCCATCCACGGCTTCGGCGGCGACAAGGAGACCTGGCTCCTGATGGCGCCGCTCCTGCGCGGCTGCCCGCTCGTCCTGCTCGACCTGCCGGGCCACGGCGCGTCGACGGTGGTCGGCCGCGAGGCGGCGTCGCCGGCGGCGATGGGCAAGGCGGTGGTCGCCGGCCTCGACCGGCTCGGCTTCGATCGCGTGCACCTGTGCGGCAACTCGATGGGCGGCGGCATCGCCCTGTGGATCGCGCGCCACCACCCGGCGCGGGTCGCGTCGCTGACGCTGGTGGCGTCGGTGGCGCCCGAGCTCGCCGAGAGCGAGCTCACCCGCGCGCTCGCCCGCGGCGAGAACATCCTCATCCCCGGCCCCGAGGATCCCGATCGCTTCATCAAGATGGTGACCGAGAAGCCGCCGCGGGTGCCGCGCGCGATCAAGCGCTACGTCGCCGCGCGGCGGGCGGCCGCCCGGCCGGTGCTCGAGGAGCTGTTCCGCGGCTGGGTGGCGGCGGCGCCCGAGGTCGGCCTGCCGCGCGACCTCGAGGCGATCGAGCAGCCGACGCTCGTCATCCACGGCGCGCGCGATCGCATCATCCATCCCGACACCGCCCGCAAGGTGGTGCGCCGACTGCCGCGGGCCCGGCTCGAGCTGCTCGACGGCATCGGTCACGTGCCCCAGCTCGAGGCGCCGTCGGTGGTGGCGCGCCTCGTCCACCGTCACCTGCAGGAGCAGCGATGAGCGACGCGCGACAGACGATCGATCGGAGGGTGCCGAGGGCGAGCCTGGTGCTCGCGGCGGCCGCGTTCGCCGCCGGCGGGGCCGCGTGCGACTCGGCGCCGTCGTGCGAGAAGGCGGTCACCCACGCCGGCGAGATCCGCGAGCTCGACCCGTTCGACCTCCGCGAAGGCATCAAGCGGTGCGAGGACCAGCGCTGGAGCGACGCGACGCGGAGCTGCATCATGAAGGCGAAGGATCGCGACGCGCTCGACGAGTGCGCGGCCCGCAGTCATGCCGGCGCCGGCAGCAACCCGGTCGGCTACGACGAGGAGGAGAAGCGGGCGCGGGCGGTCGGGCTGGCGGACTACGAGAAGCGGTCGCGGCAGACCGAGGCGGAGCTGAACCTGAACCTGCTCGAGAAGGAGCTGATGGAGTACTACGCCGAGAACGACGCGTTCCCCGAGGGCGACACCGGCCCGACGCCGCCGACCGCGTGCTGCGAAGGCCCCGGGCACAAGTGCGCGCCCGACGCGATGCTGTGGCAGGGGTCGGCCTGGTCGAAGCTGTCGTTCTCCGTCGACGAGCCGTCGTTCTACCAGTACACGTACACGAGCATCGACAGCACGCACGTGACGATCGAGGCGACCGGCGACCTCGACTGCGACGGCGAGACGGCCAACTACCTGATGCACTGCGACGCCGACGGCGGCACGCCGAGCTGCTCGATCCTGCGACCGGATCACGCCGACTGATGCAGGGCCAGGCGGTCTGGCAGCGGGCGCGGTGGCTCCTGGCGCTCGTCGGGCTGTGCGCGCTCGCGACCTGCCCGGCGGCGATCCGCGAGTGCCGCGCCCGCCGTCACGCGCGCGAGGCGCCGGCGATGCTCGGCTACCTGATCGACGCCATCCGCGCCCACGTCGCCGCGCACGGCACGCTGCCCGACGTCACGGCGGGGCCGACGCCGCCGATCGGGAGCTGCTGCGAGAACGGCTCGACCTGCGCGCCGGATCCGTCGCTGTGGACCGCGCCCGGCTGGCAGGCGCTGCGCTTCTCCGTCGACGGCCGCCACCGCTTCTCGTACCAGGTGGCCAAGGATGGCCCGGCGCTGGTGCTGACCGCGACCGGCGACCAGGACTGCGACGGCGTGTTCGCCGTCTACGAGGTCCGCCTCACCGTCGTCGCCGAGCACGTCTTCGCGACCTGGAAGTACACCGACCCGCTCGAGTGACGGGCGGCGTCCGCCGTCGCGCTCACGGCGTGGCGGCGTCCGGCCCGGCGTGCGTGCAGCGCGCGACGCGGGCGGCGATCTCGGCAGACTGTCTGGCGACGGCGTCGTCCGGCCGGTAGTCCCGGTAGCGGCTCTCGTTCGCCTTCATCCATGCGGTGAGGCGCTGGCCGGCGGCGTCGGCGCACGGCGGGTCGGTGCACGCGCAGATCGCGTCGGCATGCTCGACCAGCCTGGCGAGGAGCTCGGCGCCCCGGCGGTCATCGGCGGCGGGTGGCTGGGCGGGGGCGGCGACGAGCGTGGGCGGCCGCGCGAGCGGGGCGGAAGCCGGGCCGGCGTCGGCAGGCGGCGGCGAGGCTCGCTTCTTCGTGGCGCCGCAGGCTGCGGACAGGGCGACGCACGCACCGACGGCGAGGGCGCGGGCGAGGTGAGTCACGGCGGCGAAGGCGACGTCGTCGGCGGCGGCGGAGTCGGGGGCGGCGGCGGAGCCAGCGTCGGAGTCGGCGTCGCGGTCGGAGCCGGAGCGGGCGTCGTCGGCGTCGTCGGCGTCGTCGGCGTCGTCGGCGTCGTCGGCGTCGTCGGCGTCGTCGGCGTCGGCGTCGCGGTCGGAGCCGGAGTGGGCGTCGGCGTCGGCGGCGGCGTCGCGGTCGGAGCCGGAGCGGGCGTCGGCGTCGGCGTCGGCGAAGGCGGCGGAGTCGGCGTCGTCGGCGGCGTCGGGGGCGGCGGCGGAGCCAGCGTCGGAGTCGGAGTCGCGGTCGGCGCCGGAGTCGTCGGCGGCGTCGGACTTGGAGCGGGTGTGGCGCCGTCGGGCGGCGCCTCGGGCGCGATGGGCGGGCTCGGAGCCGGGGTCGGAGCGGGAACCGGAGGAGGCGGCGGCGTGCGGGTCTCGGCGTCGGGGCAGCCGTCGGCGTCGCGGTAGCCGTCGAAGTCCTCGGGCGCGAGCGGACACGCGTCGTCCTTGTCGAGGATGCCGTCGCCGTCGTTGTCCGGCTCGGGGCAGCCGTCCCAGTCCTGGAAGCCGTCGTGGTCCTCGGGCTCGCGCCAGCAGGCGTCGTGGCTGTCGACGATGCCGTCGCCGTCGACGTCGTGATACGGCGCCTGGTGGAAGGTGAGCTGCCCGAGCACGCGCCAGCGCGGCGACCCGATCTCGTCGGGCGTGAAGCCGGCGCCGACGCCGACCGCCGCCGACCAGCAGTGCGAGAACTGCGTGCGCGCGCCGACCCGCCACTCGCCCGGCGACGGCCCGCTCGCCCCCTTGCCGCTGTCGTCGCCGTACGCCTTCGCGATCTCGGCGATCGCCCACACCTGCCCGGGCCCGCCGAACGCCTCGCCGACCGACGGCAGCCGCACCGCCGCGCCGGCGTCGAGCAGCAGCTCGTTGCCGGTCGGCCGCGCCGGCGACAGCAGCACCACCTCGTCGGCGCGCAGCCGCACGCCGGCGCCGCCGCTCAGCTCGAGCCAGCCGTTGCGCCAGCCGACCCGCGCGCCCCACGTCCCGCTCCAGCTCTCCTCGCCGGCGAAGTCGCCGTCGTCGCCGGTCGGGATCACGAGCGCGCCCGCGACCGCGACCGCCAGCCCCGGCTCGCCCGCGCGCCCGACCAGCCGCACCTTCCCGTACAGGCGCGCGTCGCCGGCGACCAGGTGCTGCAGCTCCTTGTCCGACAGGCCGATGCCCTGCAGGCGCGCGCCCCACTGCTCCGCGAACGGCACCGCCAGCCCGAGCTGGTAGCGCGCCCCGATCCCGTACGCGACGTCGAGCTCCTCGCCGTAGCGCGCGCGCACCGGCGCGGTCACGGTGTCGCCGCTCTCGAGATCGCGCAGCACGATCGGCCGGTCCGCGCGCCACGCCGACAAGGTCAGGGACCACCGCCCCGACGGCAGCACGTCCGCGTCCTCGACGCCGAGCAGAGTGAACGTCCCCGGCGCGGGCGTGAACCGCTCGACCGAGAAGGCCGGCTTCGCGTGCGGCACGACCTGCGCCGCCGCGGGCGCGACCCCGCCGACCGCCGCCGAGAGCGCCGCCGCGAGCGCCGCCAGCGCCCCCGCGAACAGGATCGTCGAGAGCCTGGCCCGGGTCACGAGACCTTGCCGCCCCCGCGCTCGTACAGCTTGGCCGCCGGCACGTGCTTGTATCGTAGCCCTTTCACGCGGAGGCTGGCCGCCCGATCCAGCACCGCGCGTCGATCGCCGCCCGCCGCGGTGATCGCGCGCGCCTGCTCGAGCAGGGCATCGCGGGTGCCGCGCGGGTGGAACAGGAAGGCCCGGCCGAACCAGACCTCGCCCTCGAAGCCGATCACCCGCATCTCGGCGACCTCGCCGACGGCGACGCCGTGCAGGCCGCGCGGCTCGGTCACCCGCACGTGCGCGCCGCCGAGCAGGTCGAAGAGGTCGACGTGGCCGGGGCCGAGCTTCTCGACGGCCCACAGGCTGCGGTGCGACGTCAGCCACGCCGCGATCGCCCGCGCCCGCCGCTCGTCGCCGGCGGCGCGCGCGGCGGCCAGCGAGTCGGCCGCGAGCGGCAGATCGCGCAGCGGCGGCACGTACTCGGTGACCAGCCACTCGACGAAGCCCGCGCTCCACGTCTCCCACAGCTCCTCGTCCTGGTAGATCTTCCCGCGGCGGTCCTCGAAGCGCCCGCGCGCGGCGACCACCAGCTCCTCGTCGCCGGTGTGCTCGGCGACCAGCGCGTCGAGCACCTCGCCCAGGTAGGCCGCGCGCGCCGACGCCTCGGCGGTGGCCGGCGCCGGCGCCTCGCTCACGAGCCGGTCCCCGACGGATCCCGCGGGGCCTCCGGATCGGTCGCGCCGCCGCGCGCCGCGTCCATCGCCGCCGTGAAGCGTCGGAACAGGTAGTGCGCGTCGTGCGGCCCCGGCCCCGCCTCCGGGTGGTACTGCACGCTCATCACCGGCCGGCCCTCGACCTCGAGGCCCTCGACGGTGTTGTCGTACAGGTTCGTGTGGGTGACGCGGACGCCGGCCGGCAGGCTCGCGGGGTCGACCGCGAAGCCGTGGTTCTGCGCGGTGATCTCGACGCGGCCGGTGGTGTGGTCCTGCACCGGGTGGTTGCCGCCGTGGTGGCCGAACGGCAGCTTGAAGGTGCGCGCGCCGAGCGCGAGGCCGAGGATCTGGTGGCCGAGGCAGATGCCGAACACCGGCTTGCCCGAGTCGACGAGCGCGCGCACCGCGTCGATCGCGTACGTCACCGCCGCCGGATCGCCGGGGCCGTTCGACAGGAAGACGCCGTCGGGGCCGAGCGCCAGCGCCTCGGCGGCCGGCGTGGTCGCCGGCACGACGGTGACGCGGCAGCCGACGTCGACGAGCCGGTGGAGGATCGCCCGCTTGATGCCGAAGTCGTAGGCGACGACGTGGTGCGCCCTCGCGCGCCGATCGGCCGGCGGCCGCCCCCCGTGCTCCCACGCCGCGTGCCAGCTCGGCTCGCGCCACTCGTACGTCGCCGCGGTGGTCACCTGCGGGACCAGATCGAGGCCGTCCATCCGCGGCGCCTGGCGCACCTCGGCGAGCAAGGCCGCGCAGTCGTCGCCGGGATCGGGGGCGATCGCGCCGCGCATCGCGCCCTGGTCGCGCAGCACGCGGGTGAGCGCGCGGGTGTCGAGCTCGTCGATCGCGGCGAGCCCCTGCTTCACCAGCCAGGCGTCGAGCTCGCCCTCCGAGCGCCACGACGACGACGGCCCGTGCTCGCGCACCGCGAAGCCGGCGCACGCCGGCCGCACCGCCTCGTCGTCGACGAGGTTGACGCCGACGTTGCCCTGCTGCACCGCGGTCATGACGACGATCTGCCCGCGGTACGACGGGTCGGTGAGGATCTCCTGGTAGCCGGTGATCGACGTGTTGAAGACGACCTCGCCGTGGCGGACCACCGGCGCGCCGAAGCCGCGCCCGCGGAAGACGCGGCCGTTCTCGAGCACGAGCACCGCCGGGAAGCCCGGCGGCTGTGAGCGCGCGGAGCTCACGGCCCCCCGTCGATCGGTTCGTCCGGTTGGTCCGGTTCGCCCGGTTCGTCCGACGAGGAACGTCGGCCGACCGTCACGAGGAGCAGGGCCGAGCTGGTTTCAGGATCGCTCACGACAACCTCCCGTCGCGGTCGAGGGTGACGCGGCCGCCGCACAGCGTGAGCACCGCGCGGCCGGTGACCTCGGCGCCGGCGAGCGGCGTGTTCTTGCTCTTGCCGACCAGCTCGCCGGGCCGCACGGTCCACGCGCGCGCCGGATCGAGGACGGTGACGTCGGCGGCGGCGCCGGGCGCGAGCACGCCGGCGTCGAGGCCGAAGCAGGCGGCGGCGCCGCGGGTGAGCGCGTCGACGGCGCGCGCGAGCGGCAGCGCGCCGCTCTCGACGAGCGCGAGCACGAGCGGCACCACCGTCTCCAGCCCGACCGCGCCGGGGGCGGCCGCCTCGAGCTCGACCTCCTTGTCGGTGAGCGCCTGCGGGGCGTGATCGCTGACGATCGCGTCGATGGTGCCGTCGGCGACGCCGGCGACCAGCGCCTGGCGGTCGGCCTCGCTGCGCAGCGGCGGCGACAGGCGCGTGGCCGGATCGTACGTCGCGCAGGCGGTGGTGGTGAGCGTCAGGTGGAGCGCCGAGACCTCGGCGGTGACCGGCAGGCCGCGCCGCTTGGCGTCGCGGACCAGCTCGACCGTCCGGGCGGCGGACACGTGGGCGACGTGGTAGCGGGCGCCGGTCCACGCGACCAGCTCGAGGTCGCGGGCGACGATCGCCGTCTCGCTGAGCGCCGGCTGCGCGCGCAGGCCGAGGCGGGTCGCGATCGGGCCCTCGTCGATCGCGCCGCCCTCGACGAGCTGCGGGTCCTCGGCGTGCTGGACGAGCGGCAGGCCGAAGGTGTCGGCGTACTCGAGCGCGCGGCGGAGGAAGGCGGCGTCGTGGACGCAGCGGATCGCGTCGGTGACCGCGACGATGCCGCCGGCCTTCATGTCGGCGACGTCGGCGAACCGCTCGCCGGCGAGGCCGCGGCTGACCGCGCCGAGCGGGTGGATGCGCGCGAGCCCGACCTCGGCGGCGCGCCGGATGATGAGATCGGTGACCGCGCGGTGGTCGTTGATCGGGCTCGTGTCCGGCATCGCGCAGACGGTGGTGAAGCCGCCGGCGGCGGCCGCGCGCGAGCCGGAGGCGAGGTCCTCCTTGTGCTCGGCGCCGGGCTCGCGCAGGTGCGCGCGGAGGTCGACCAGGCCGGGGAGGACCCAGAGGCCGTCGACGCGGACCTCGCGGCCGCCGCGGAGGCCGGGGCCGATCTCGGCGACGACGCCGTCGGTGATGCGGACGTCGGCGGCGGCATCATGCCCGGGGCCGGCCGCGGCGCCGGGGGCACCCGACGGGCCGAGGACGCGACCGCCGCGGAGGAGGAGGTCCATGCCGGGCGCGGTCTTAGCAGGTGGAGGCGCGCTGGTTCAAGCGGCCGGGGTCCCGCTCTCCCTCGCCGCCCCGCCCCGCTCGCCCGATCCGTGGCCGCGCCCGAGGCCGTGGCCGTGGCCGTGCCCGAGGCCGAGGCCGTGCCCGAGGCGGCGCCCGCGTCCGTGGCCGTCCCCGATCCGTGGCCGCGCCCGACGCCGTACCCGTGCCCCATTCCGATCCCGCCTGATACGCTGCGAGCGTGGATCCGGACGCCGCCACTGCCCCTGCGCCCGCGGCCACGCCCGCGCCTGCGCCGACGGCGACCGCGGCCGGGGCCGCGCCGACCGCCGCGATCGTCGTCATCGGCGACGAGATCCTGTCGGGAAAGTTCGTCGAGGAGAACGCGGCCTTCCTGATAGGCGAGCTGCGCGCGCTCGGCGTCGGCCTCCGCCGCATCACCGTCATCCCCGACGAGCTGGACGAGATCGCGGCCACCGTGCCGCCGCTCGCCGCCCGCTTCGATCACGTCTTCACCTCCGGCGGCGTCGGCCCGACGCACGACGACGTCACGATGGACGGGCTCGCCCGCGGCTTCGGCACCGACGTCGTCGGCGAGCCAGAGCTCGAGCGCCGCGTGCGCGCCTACTGGGGCGAGCGCCTCGCGCCCGCGAACCTGCGGCTCGCCCGCGTGCCGCGCGGCGCCGAGCTGGTCTGGGGCGAGGGCCACACCTGGCCGGTCGTCGCCTACCGCAACGTCTACATCCTGCCCGGCGTGCCGAAGCTGTTCCGCCGCAAGTTCCTCGACATCCGCGAGCGGTTCCGCGCGGCGCCGGTCGCGATCGCGCGGGTGTGGCTCGACGCCGAGGAGGGCTCCATCGCCCCCGCGCTCGACGCGGTCGTCGCCGCGCACGCCGGCGTGCGCATCGGCAGCTACCCGCGCTTCGACGAGCCCGACTTCCAGGTGCTGGTCACGCTCGAGGGCGCGGACGCCGCGCTGGTGTCGGCAGCAAGCGCCGACCTGCGCGAGCGCCTCCGCCCCCACGTCGTCCGCCACGAGTCGTAGCGGCCGGCCGACCGATCGCGCGAACGCCACGCCCCCGCCTCGTCCGCCACGCGTCGTGGCGCGGGCCGCGCGAGGCGGAACGCAGGCGGGCGGCGATCACCCGATCCGGCGCGCGGGTTCGCGCGTAGGATCGGATCGTGCGGCTCTACCGGGGACTGCGGTGGCTCCTGGGCCTCGCCATGCGCGTGTTCTTCCGGCAGGTCGAGGTGGTCGGCCTCGAGCACGTGCCGGCGCGGGGCGCGGTCCTCTTCGCGGGCAACCATCCCAACTCGCTGATCGACCCGATCCTCATCCTCACGACCTGCGGCCGCATCGTGCACTTCGCGGCGAAGGACACGCTGTTCACGACGAGGATCATGCGGTGGCTCCTGCGCGGCCTCGGCGCGGTGCCGGTCGCGCGCCGCGACGACCACGGCGCCGGCGCCGACAACCAGGCGGCGTTCACCGCCATGTTCCGGACGCTCGGCGAGGGCCGCGCGATCGGCATCTTCCCCGAGGGGCTGTCGCACGACGCCTCGCAGCTCGCGCGGCTCAAGACCGGCGCGGCCCGGCTCGCGCTCGGCGCGGCGGCGCGCGGCACCGCGGTGACGATCGTCCCGTGCGGGCTGACGTTCATCCACCCGCGCGCGTTCCGCAGCCGCGCGCTCGTGCAGTACGGCCCGCCGATCGTCATCCCCGCCGAGGCCAGCCCCGCGCCCGCACCCGCCGACGCCGACGCCGACGCCGACGCCGTCGCGGCCGCCCGCACGCTCACCGAGCGGATCGATCGCGCGCTGCGCGGCCTCACCGTCAACGCCGTCGACTGGGACACCATCCGCCTCCTCGACGCCGTGCGCCGCCTCTACCAGCCGCCCGCGATCGAGATCGAGGATCGCGTCGAGCTCGCGCGCCGCTTCAACACGCACTACCCGAAGGTCAAGGATCGCCCCGAGGTCGTCCACGCGATGCAGCGGGTGCGCCGCTACCAGGGCCGCCTCGACGAGCTCGGCGTCGCCGACCGCGAGATCGCCGGCGGCCTCGCGCCGCGCGCCGCGGCCCGGCGGGTCCTTCGCAACCTCGCGCTCGTCTTCTTCTGGCTGCCGCTGATGCTGCCGGGCGCGCTCCTCCACCTGCCGGCGGTCGGCCTGGCGCGCCTCGCCGGCAAGAAGCTGACGCCGCGCAAGGACGTCATCGCGACGACGAAGGTGCTCGCCGGCATGGCGATCGTCTTCACCTTCTACGCGGCGGCGGCGGTCGGGCTCGCCTGGTGGAAGGGCTGGCCGTGGGCGGTCGCGGCGGCGATCGTGCTGCCGGTGTCGGGCTACGCGACGCTCAAGGTGATCGATCGCTTCTACTTCCTGCGGCGCGGCGCCGGCGCGCTGTGGCGCTCCCTGCGGCTGCAGCGCGAGGCGCGCGCGCTCGAGGCCGAGCGCTCGGCGCTGACCGCCGAGCTGATCGAGCTCGTCGACGCGCTCAAGCCGGCCGACCTCGTGCCGCTGTTCCCGCGCGAGGTGCCGCGCGAGGCCGCGGCCAGGTGACGGCGCGCGCGGCGGGCGAGGAACTGCCGACGGTCGTGCTGCTGCACGGGCTGGCCCGCCGCGCCGGCTCGCTCGCCGGCCTCGGGCGCGCGGTCGCCGCCGCCGGCTTCGACGTGCGCGCGTACGACTATCCGTCGCGCAGGCGCGGCATCGCGGCGGCCGCGGCGGAGCTCGCCGGACGCCTCGCCGACGAGCTGCCCGGGCGGCCGCTGGCGGCGGTGACCCACTCGCTGGGCGGCATCGTGGTGCGCCACCTCGGCGGGCGCGGCCTGCGCTGGCAGCGCATCGTGATGCTGGCGCCGCCGAACCGCGGCAGCCAGGTGGCGGCGGCGTTCGCCGGCAACCGGCTGTTCTCCTGGTTCTACGGGCCGGCGGGGCGCGAGCTGGCGGCGCCGATCGATCCGGCGGCGTGGCCGGCGCCGCCCGCGCCGTGCGCGATCATCGCGGGCACGCGGCGGCGCGCGCTCGGCAACCCGACGAGCTGGGTCAGCCACCGCGTCTTCCCGGCCGGCGTCGAGCACGACGGCACCGTCGCGGTCGACGAGGCGCGGCTGCCGGGCGCCGCGTTCGCCACCGTCGACGCGACGCACACGTTCATCATGAACGACGCGCGGGCGCGCTCGCTCGCGATCGCCTTCCTGCGGACCGGCGCGCTGCCGGACGCGTAGCCCGCGTCAATCCCGCGAGCGGTGCAGGTCGGGGCCGCGCGCCGCCTCGGCGCGGGCGCGCATGGCGGTGATCGTCGCCGCGTAGTCGGGCGTGCCGAACACGCCGGAGCCGGACACGAAGACGTTGGCGCCCGCCCGCGCGACCGCGTCGACGTTGTCGACCTTGATGCCGCCGTCGACCTCGATCTCGACCGCGAGCCCGGCGTCGTCGATCATGCGGCGGAGCGCCGCGATCTTGGCCACGGCCGACGGGATGAAGCGCTGGCCGCCAAAGCCGGGATTGACGCTCATGACGAGCACCATCGCGACGTCGGGCAGCACCCAGCGGACCGCCTCGAGCGACGTCGCCGGGTTGAGCACGACGCACGGCCGCTTGCCGAGCTCGGCGATCGCGTGGACGGTGCGGTGGAGGTGCGGGCACGCCTCGGCGTGGACGCCGATCAGGTCGGCGCCGGCGCGGGCGAACTCGCCGATCCAGCGGTCGGCGTCCTCGATCATGAGGTGCACGTCGAGCGGCAGGCGGGTGGCGCGGCGCACCGCCTCGACGACGACCGGCCCGATCGTCAGGTTGGGGACGAAGTGGCCGTCCATGACGTCGACGTGGAGGTAGTCGGCGCCGGCGCGCTCGATCGCCTCGACCTCCGCCGCGAGGCGGCCGAAGTCCGCCGACAGGATCGACGGCGCGATGCGGATGGGCGGCGGGGACGGCACAGGCGCGGCTGGCGCGGACGCGGGCACGCGCCGACGCTAGCACTCCTGCCGTCCGGATGCGGACGGTCGACCGCCGTCGATCACCTGCCTGCAGGCCGCTCGCCCCGAGACCGGATGAACGGCGCCGTTCACCGACGGGGACGAGCGTCTCCCGTGCGTCCCGAGTGGAGCGCGCGCAGCGGGCGGCGTCGAACGGCGGCCGCTCGCCGGATCAGGGGCGTTGGCCAGCACGAGAAATGCGGCCGTCAGCGCGCGAGAGATCGATCGGCTGGATCGAGGGAACCCACGCCAAGACCCGCGCTGGCCAACCTCGTCAGGGGGCGCGGCGAAGGCGCACCGCGAAGAAGGCGTCGGCGTCGTGGCGGTGCGGCCAGGTGCGGACGGTGCCGTCGACGAGGACGGCGGCCGCGGCCTCGGGCGCCAGCGGCGGGGCCTCGACCGCGAACTGCGGGTGGCGCGCGAGGAACGCCGCGAGCTGGTCGGGGCCCTCGGCGCGCGTGAAGGTGCACACGGCGTAGACCAGCACGCCGCCGGGGGCGACGCGGGCCGCGGCGTCGTCGAGCAGCGCGGCCTGCACCGCCGCGAGCTGGGCGACCGAGGCCGCGGTGAGCCGCGCCTTCGCCTCCGGGTGGCGGCGGACGACGCCGAGCCCCGAGCACGGCGCGTCGACGACGACGAGGTCGTACGCGGTGGCCAGCGACGCCTCCGCCAGCGTCCCCGCGATCGTCCGGATCCCGGACAGACCGAGCCTCGCGGCCGTCGCGCGCAGGTGGCCGAGCTTGGTGGGCGCGCGATCGACCGCATCGATCGTCGCAGGCGCAGGCGCAGGCGCCGCGCCGCCGTCCGCCACGGCGGGTCCGCCGACCGCGCCGCCGTCCACGGCCGCCGCTGCCGCCGCGAGCCCGCCGACCGCGCCGACC
>DASZXE010001004.1:0-2941 GCA_035546475.1 Kofleriaceae bacterium | reverse complement strand
GGCGCGGATCATGACCGGCGCGCCGGTGCCCGACGGCGCCGACACCGTCGTCATCTTCGAGGAGTCGGTCGCCCACGACGGCGGCGCCTCGGTCGAGCTGCCGGCCAGCCCGGCCGGCGCCAACGTCCGCGCGATCGGCGAGGACGTCGCGATCGGCGAGCGCGCGCTCGACGCCGGCACCCGCCTCGGCTGGGGCGAGCTCGGCCTGCTCGCGGCGCTCGGCTGCGCGCGGGTGCCGGTCGCGCGCCGCCCGGTCGTCGCCATCATCGCCACCGGCGACGAGCTGGTCGACGTCGCGACCGCGCCCGCGCCCGGCCAGATCGTCGACTCGAGCGCGTACATGCTCGCGGCGCAGATCGCCGAGGCCGGCGGCGTCGCGCGCTACCTCGGCGTCGCCCGCGACCGGCCCGAGGCGGTCGCCGCGCTCGTCGCCCAGGCGGTCGCCGCCGACGTCGTCCTCACCACCGGCGGCGTGTCGGTCGGCGATCACGACCACGTGCGCGGCGCGCTGACCGCGCTCGGTGTCGCGCTCGACTTCTGGAAGGTCGCGATGAAGCCGGGCAAGCCGCTCGCGGTCGGCCTGCACGGCGCGGTGCCGATCTTCGCCTTGCCGGGCAACCCGGTGTCGTCGGCGACCGCCTTCGAGCTGTTCGTCCGCCCGGCGTTGCTGGCGATGCAGGGCGTGGCCCGCGCGGCGACCGCGCGGCCGCGCGCGCCGGTCGTCCTGCCGGGCGGCTACCGCAAGCCGCCGGGGCGCGCCCACTTCCTGCGCGCGCGCCTGCGCCGCGACGGCGAGCGGCTGGTCGCCGACCTCCACCCGAAGCAGGGCTCCGCGATGCTGACGTCGCTCGTCGGCCTCGATGCGCTGGTCGAGATCCCCGCCGAGCTCGGCGCGATCGAACCGGGCGGCACCGCGGCGGCGCTGCTGCTGAGGGCCGCGTGAGCGACGCCGCCGCGCTGACGTTCGTCGTCGCCGAGGGCGAGCACGATCGGCTCGACGCGGTCGTCGCCCGCCGCTTCCCGGGCGCGTCGCGCCGGCGGCTCGGCGAGCTGTTCGCCGCCGGCGCCGTCCGCGTCGACGGCAAGGTCGCGCGCAAGGGCGATCGCGCGCGGCCGGGCGCCACCGTCGAGGTCGCCCAGGCGCCGGCCACCGCCGACGCGCTGCGCGTGCTGCCCGATCCGGCGGCCGCCGAGCGGCTCGTCATCCTCCACGCCGACGACGAGCGGGTCGTGGTCGCCAAGCCGCCCGGCATGCCGTCGCAGCCGTTGCGCGCCGGCGAGCTGGGCACCGCCGCGTCCGGCATCGTCGCCCGCTTCCCCGAGTGCGCCGGCGTCGCCGACGATCCGCGCGACGGTGGCCTCGTCCACCGGCTCGACATCGGCACCTCGGGCGCGCTGGTCGCGGCGCGCACGCGCGAGGCGTGGCAGCGCCTGCGCGCCGCGTTCGGCGCCGGCGAGGTCGACAAGACGTACCTCGCGCTCACCGAGGCGCCGCCGATCGGCCGCGGCTGCGACGAGCCGCTCGCCCAGCGCGGCCGCAGGGTCGTCGTCGATCACACCGACGGCCTCGAGGCCTCGACGACGTGGCACGTCGAGCGCGCGTTCGGCGAGCGCCGCCTGGTCCGCTGCAGCGCGTCCACCGGCCGCATGCACCAGATCCGCGTCCACCTCGCGACCTGCGGCGCGCCGATCGTCGGCGACGTCCTCTACGGCGGCCAGCCGTTCCCCGGCCTCGTCGACTTCTTCCTCCACGCCGCCGAGCTCCGCCTGCCGACGCCCGCCGGGCCGCTCGCGGTCGTCGCGCCGTTGCCGCCGGATCGCGCCGCCGTCCTCGCCGTGCTCGAGGCCGGCCCGTAGCGTCAGCCGGCGCCGTCGGTGCGGACGAGCTCGCACTGCACGAGCAGCCGCAGCAACCGCGCCATGCGCCGCTGGTGCGGCGGGTCGAGCGCCTCGACGAGATCGCGCACCGTCCGGGTGCCGTCGACCTTCTCGAACAGCGACGCCAGCCCCGGCACCTCGAACCGCTCGAGGTCGATCGCCGGCCGCGCGCGCATCCGCACCACCCGCGCGCCGCCGAGGTTGTGCAGCCACGCGGCCACGACGTCGTCGCGCGCCGCCAGCGCGCCGGCGCCGAGCACCTCGAACGGGTTGAGATCGATCGGGAACGCGTTGCGCTGGTTGGTGAGCCCCTCGTGCCAGCCGTACGCGCCCTTCGTCCACGTGCAGACGTCGATCAGCTTCTCGCGCACCTGCTGGTTCAGGTAGCGGAAGACCTCGAGCGGCTTCAGGAGGCCGAGGCCGACCAGCGTGTCGCCGAGCTTGCCGCCGTAGTGCGGCATCATCGCCAGCGCCATCGCCAGCTCGCCCGACGACAGCGCGCCGCGCGCGACGAGATAGTTGCCGAGCAGCTCGCTCGCCATGTTCGACGTGACGTACTCGGGGATGCCGCCGCGGACGAAGATCTCCTTGCGGATGCCGCCGACCTGCGCGGTGAGGAGGCCGGTCGCGCCCGCGGCGGCGAGCCGGAACAGCACCGTCATCGGCGGGATGGTGGCGAAGTCGCCCTTCGTCGTCGGCGTGCCGAGGTCGGTGACCGGCCCCGACTCGCCGGCGCGCGCGGCGACCGGCACCTCGGGCGGCGTGGGCATCCTCGGCGCGCGGCGGCGCGCGCCGCCGGTCGAGTCGTCGAAGTCGTGGGTGCCGGTGCGCGGCGGCCGCGGGTCCTCGACCATCGCGATGCGCACCGACGGATCGTCGTCGATCGCCACCGGCACCTGGAGCTGCTGGACGGCGGCGTCGATGTCGTCGGCGAGCGCGTCGATCTCGTCGCCGAGGAACGCGCGGTTGGGCGGCGGGCTCGAGCGCGGCGTCGGCCGGCGCGTCGGCGCGTCGGCGCTGACCGGCGGCGCGGTCGAGATGGCGCGGTTGCGCGCGGCCGCCG
>DASZXE010001003.1:0-15884 GCA_035546475.1 Kofleriaceae bacterium | reverse complement strand
GGCCGCCGTCACCGTGCTCGTCAGCGGCGCGCTGGTCGCGGTCGTCCTCGGCCTCGAGCGCGTGCGCCCGCAGCAGCCCTGCGCGCCGCGCGACGAGTCGCTCGCCGCCGAGGTCGCGCACGTGCTGCTCGGCGCCGAGGTCGGCACGCTCGCCGGCTACGGGCTCGGCGTGACGGCCGGCGGCGTGCTCGCCGACCTGCACGCGGGCGTCGGCCTGTGGCCGGACGCGTGGCCGGTGGCGGCGCAGGTCGTCCTCGCCCTGCTCGTCGCCGACGTCGTCAGCTACGCGCAGCACCGCGCGATCCACCGCGTGCCGTGGCTGTGGCCGTTGCACGCGCTCCACCATCAGCCGCGCCGCCTCGACGTCGTCAAGGCCGGGCGCTTCCACGTCGTCGACTTCGCGACCGCCACCGCCGCCGCGTACCTGCCGCTCGTCGCGCTCGGCGCACCGGCCGCCATGCTGGCGTGGGTCGCGATCGTCACCGCCGTGCTCGGCGTCCTGCAGCACGCCGACGTGCGGATGCCGACGCCGGCCTGGCTCGACGCCGTCGTCTGCACGCCCGCCGCCCACTGGCGCCACCACGGCCGCGCGGCCGCCGACGACGGCAACTTCGCGACCGTCTGCATGCTCGTCGACCGCGCGCTCGGCACGTTCGTGGCCACCGGCGGCACACGCCCGGCGGCGCTCGGCCTCGCGCGCGATCCGCTGCCCGCCGGCTGGCTGCCGTCGGTGCTCGCGCCGTTCACCCGCCGCCGCCGGTGAGCGCGTCAGTCCTGCGCGATCTCGAGATCGTGCAGGACCGTCGCCGCGTGGGTCTTCGGATCGACCGGATCGTAGACGCGGACGAGCTGCCCGCGCGGATCGATCAGGAACGACACCCGGTGCGGCCAGCCGGCGTCCTCGCCCTCGGTCTCGATCGCGTCGTACGCGCGGCCGAGCTCCTGGTCGGTGTCGCACAGCAACCGGTACGGCAGGTGGAACTTCTCGGCGAACGCCGCGTTCTTCGCGACGTCGTCGAAGCTGACGCCGAGCACGACGAGGCCCAGCGCGGTCAGCGCGCGGAACTCGTCGCGCAGCCCGCACGCCTCGGCGGTGCAGCCGGGCGTGTCGGCCTCCGGGTAGAACCAGAGCAGCACCCAGCGGCCGTGGAAGTCGTGCAGCGCGACGGTCGAGCCGTCGTGGGCGACGGCCTGGAACGCGGGAGCCGGCTGGCCGGCGGCGAGCTTCGTCATACCTTCCTCCTCGCAGGAACCTGGCGCGGAATCAGTCGCAGCCTAGCGCGGCGGGCCGCCCGGCTTGTCGAAATCCCACGGGAACGCGAGCAGGTCGCACGGCCCGTTGTACTTCACCTCGCCGGTCTGGTCCGGGCCGACGCGGGTGCCGGTGCCCGCCTTGACGTCGCCGTCCCACGCCAGGTCGGTCTTCGCCTGCAGCGCGATCACGCACATCTCCTGATCGCCGATGCCCCAGCCGACCGGGACCTGCCGCGGGTTGTCGAAGCCGCAGGTGAAGCGCACGCCCCTGGCGCCGAGCGCGGCGAGATCGATCGGCGGCTCGAACGCGACGCCGAAGTTCTCGCCGAAGCCGTCGTGCTCCATCAGGAGCTGGCCGTCGTGGGGGCCGCCGGCGATCTCGAGCCGCGCGTACGCGCCGAGCCCGTGGTAGTGCGACAGCGCGTAGTGCAGCTCGTACTGCATCGGGCGCCCGAGCTGCGTCTGGTACGCCTGATCGAACAGGCACTCGGTCGTGAACGACGACTTCGCCATCGGGTCGAGCGAGAGGTCGTGGTACTGGATGCGCGCCGGCGCCATCTTCGCCTTCACCTCCGCCGGCGGGATGGTGTGGAGCTGGAGGTGCATCGTCGTCGTGATGTCGTCGCCGCTCGCGTTCAGCAGGTGGCTCGAGCCGATGATGCGGCTGTACGGCGGGATGCGGATCGCGCTGCCGGTCGGCAGCTCCTGGTCCTCGGAGGCCGACTGCGTCGACAGCGCGAACAGGTAGCCGCCGATCACCGCCGCGTTGAGCTCGGAGAAGTTGTTGTCGCTGCACGACCAGGTGCCGTCGGGCAGCGCGAACATGTCGTCGGGGACGAAGAACCAGTTCGCGTGGTGGTAGGCGCCGTCGTTGCGCTCGGTGACGCCGTTGATCCACAGCTCGGTCGGGTTGTTCAGCGTCCAGCTCTGGCAGGTGTCCTCGTCCTCGTGGCCGGCGGGGATGGTCAGCGTGCTGAGGTCGCGCTCGATCGTGCAGTCCTCGGTGTTCGGATCGCAGGCGCCGCCGCTGCCGTCGTCGCCGCCGCCGCAGGCGGGCACGAGCGCGAGCGCGCCGAGGCTGAGACCGAGGCCGAGACCCAGGCCGAGGCCGAGGCGCAAGCGCGAGCCGAGGGAGGCGGAGACGCGACGCAGGCGAACCATGGAGCCGAGTCTACTCCGCGCCGGCGCGGGCGGTGCGGCAATCCTGGGGCGCGGCAGGGCGCGTCAGCGCGACCAGCTCGCCTCGCCGGCGCGGTGGATGGTGAGCTGCGCGCGGCCGCCGAAGCCGGCGCGCGGCGCGGCGCCGTCGAGCGTCGCGTAGTAGCTGCGGCCGGCCTCGAACGTGACGTCGACGTCGAGGCCGGCAACCCTGCGGCCGCCGCCGAGCTCGACGCCGCCGGTCCAGACGATCGGCGCCTCGTCGGGCCTCGGCGTCAGGTGCTCGAGGCGGGCGGCGAACGCGCGCGCGCGCACGGCGACGCCGTCGAGCGGCGTCCAGCCCTCGGCGACGATGCGGTCCTCGAGGACCGGCTCGGCCGCCATCGTCACGTAGGCGCTGCGCGTCCAGCCGGCGCCGACGCCGTGGAGGCCGCCGCCGGAGGTGGCGCCGAAGCCGCCGACCTTGCGGCTCTCGAGCGGGCGGTGGTCGCGGCGCTGCTCGCGGCCGGTGCCGTCGTCGAGGCGGAAGTCGGCGACCTCGCCCCAGCCGATGACGTAGCGGGTGCTGGTCGACGGGTTGGTCGTCTCGAGGTAGAGCGGCCAGATGGTGTCGATGGTGCCGACGATGCCGCCGAGGTCGACGCGCGCGCTCTCGACCTTGAGCAGGTCGACGACACCCCGCAGCGGCGTGCGGTTGACCTCGGTCATCGTGGCGTGGAAGAGCGAGATCGAGCCGTGCTGCTCGTCGCGGCGCGCGCCCTGCTCGGTGAAGCCGGTGGAGCCCTCGACCTCGCCGAGATCGATCGTCATCGGCGTCGGGTGGGTGGGGCCGCGGCCGTCGACGCACTCCTCGCGCTGGTCGCCGTCGCGGCAGAGGTCAGCGAACGAGACGCGGAACGCGCGGGTGGCGCCGGTGAGCGTGAAGCGATCGAAGAGGTCGCGCGACAGGTCGCCGCGATCCGCGAGCCCGGGCTCGTCGCGCAGCGCGCCCGCGTAGGTCAGCTCCCACGACGTGGCGGCCCAGGCGAGCACGCCGGCGTCGGGATCGGTCGGCGTCGACGGACCGAAGCGCAACGTCGCGGTGGCGTCGAGCGAGCCGCCGCGGTCGGGGCCGGTCCAGCGCGGCGTCGCGCTCACGTCGAGGGCGAGCTCCTGGCCGCGCGGGCACGGGCCGACGTCGAAGAGGACGCTGGCGCCGGCGTCGACGGTGAGCGAGGCGCCGGCGTCGGTGCGGTCGCCGGTGACGCGACCGCCGGCCGCCGCGTCGTAGCCGGCGTGGGCGGTGGCGCCGCTCGCGCGCGCGGGTGCCGCGGCGAAGCAGGCGCGGACCTCCGGCTGCGTCTGGCCGGGGGCGCCGGAGGCGGTGGTCGGTGCGGGCGGCGCTGCCTGCGCGACCGCGGCGGGGGCGTCGGTGGCGCCCGCGTTGGCGTCATCGGCGTCGGTGGCGGCGGTGGCGCCCGCGCTGGCGTCAGCGGCTTCGGCGGCCTCGGCGCCATCGCCGGCGTTGGCGTGGGCGGCGCGGGCGCCGACGAAGAGGAGCGCGGCGGCGAGCGAGGCACGAAGAGCGGTCACGCCGCCCGCTACAGCAAGCGCCGGTCCGACCACGCCGCCCTTTCGTCACGCGCGGTTACGGTTGCGCCGGTGGTGGACCGCGCACCGCCGGGGCCGAGCCTCCGACAGGTTGGCGAATCCTCGACAGCCGTCGCGCCGCGTCGATGCAGGTGCTCGCCGACCGTCAGCGCGACGGCGGCCAGGTCGAGCGGCCGAGGTGGATCGGGCAATCGGTCGGGAACTTGCCGCTCTTCGGCGCGAGCGTGATCGAGCCGTCGGCCTCGAGCGCGATCGTCGCGGCGCACGACTCGTCGACCGCCTCGTCGTCGTCCTGCGTGTGGACCCACGACGTCGCGAGGAGCGGCGTGCAGGTCAGCGCGCCCGAGCCGCCGGCGTGCGGCGCCACGCAGAAGACGGTCGACTCCGTCTCCCACGTCTCGAAGCGGCCGTCCTCGTTCGTGCGCACGTCGAGGCGCAGCACCGGGCCGAGCACCGGGTGCGTGATGACCTCGGCGTGCGCGATCGTCCCGCTGCCGCCCCAGGTGCCGACGCCGCCCCAGCTCAGGAACGCCGGCGACAGCAGCCATCCGGCCGCCGTCTGCACCGCGGCGAACGCCTCGTCGGAGCCGCTGCGCTTGCGCACGAGCTGCGTCACCGCCTGGAACGGGCCGCCGGCGGCGCCGTCGAGCTTCACGTCGGTCGCGGTGACGTCGCACGCGCCGTCGTGCGACCAGCCGGCGAAGCCCTCGTCGTCGGCGGGGATCGCGTCGCACGTCGCCGGGCGCGCGGCCATGGGCGGGCCCCACTCCTCGATCGCGATCAGGTCGGCGGCGGGGCGCGCCGCCGGGTCGACCTTCGACAGGTGCTCGGCGACCGTCTTGTTGGGCCGCATGACGAGCGACTCGCGATACGCGTTCGCGGCCTCGGCGCCGGCGCCCGCGTCCTCGAGGATGCGCCCCAGGTTGTAGAGCGACGCCGCCTTGACGTTGTTGCGGGCGACCTTGACCGCCTGCTCGGCGACGCTGCGCGCCTGCGGGTCCTTCGCCAGGAAGAGCGTCCAGCTCAGCTCCGACAGCGCGCGCGGATCGTCGGGCACCGCCGCGAGCGCCGCCCGGAACGCCGCCGCCGCGTCCGCGTACTTCTTGTCGTTCGTGAGCTGGCGGCCCTTCGCCAGGTTCTCTCGGTACGCCGCCGGCGCCGGGCCTCTCGCTCGCGCTGCCTGCGCCGGCGCCGCCGTCCCCGCGCCCGTTCCCGCCGCGGCGCCCGTGCCCGCGGCCGCCGTGTCGCCCGGCTTCGCCGCTGCCTTCCCGGCCCCCGCCGCCGTCGCCTTCCCCGCCTGCTGCTTCTCGCCCTTCGAGCCGCACGCCGCGAGCGCGAGCGCGAGCGCGACCACCGCGACCGATGACACCTGCGCGAGCCGCTCCATGCCGCGCACTCTACAACGCCCTCGCCCGGCCTCGCCCGCGCCCGTGCTACCGTCGAGAGCCTGCCGGGGACCACCACAACCTTCCGCGCGGCGTTCGGGCTCTCGCTCGCCACCGCGCTCGTCGCGCTCGCCGCCTGCGGCGGCACCACCGAGGAGCCGCTCCTCGGCGTCTGGCAGGTCGCGACCCACACCCACAGCGACACCGGCTGTGCCGCCGAGGGCGCCGCCGTCACCGATCCGCCCTACGTCCAGTTCCAGACGAGCGACGTCCTGGGCGAGCAGGTGCTCGAGCTCGTCGACTGCACGGCGCCGACCGCGTGCGCCGCGAGCGCCGGCCTCGCCGGCCGGCTCTTCACCGAGGACATCCCCGGCGGCAAGCGCGCCGACGTCTTCACCGCCTTTGGCGACGGCGCGAGCTGCGCGCTCGCCGCCCGCCGCATCGACGCCATCATCGCGCCCGACGCCACGCTCCACCTCGAGACCCGCCGCTACGAGGAGCGCGACCTCTCCGGCGTCGTCTGCACCGGCGCCACCGCCCGCACCATGCTCGGCTCGCTGCCCTGCCTCGAGCTCGACCTCCTGACCGCCACGCTCGCTCCGTGAACGCGCTGCGAGATCTTCGCGCTCTTGCCGGGGGGCGGGAATCGGGGGCGGGGCGGGGCGGTTGATATGTCCGGAAGCCGGACAGACCGGCTGAATGTTCACGGAGGAACCACCATGCGACGTTTCCAAACCCTGCTCATCGCAGCGGGACTGGCGACGGCGCCTGTCGGCGCGGTCGCTGGTCCCTCCCAGGCTGCCACCGGCTCCGGCTCGCAGACGGCGCCGGCGGCCAGGGCTCCCGCCGCCGCGCCGCACGCGGCGCCGCCGATCGTCGAGACGTACCACTGGTCGACGAGCCGGGGTCGCCTCGGTGTGATGGTCATGAGCCTCACCCCGGACCTCCGCCGCCACTACGGCGCGGCGGGTGATCGCGGCGTCCTCGTCGCACAGGTCGAGCCGGGCTCGCCGGCGGCGAAGGCGGGCGTCGCCGTCGGCGATGTCATCGTCGGCGTGCGCGGCAAGGCGATCGACGACGCGACCGATGTCGTCTCCGCGATCGCCGACGCCGGCAAGGGCGACAAGGTCGCCATCCAGCTCGTCCGCGACGGTGCCGCGCGCACGATCGACGTGCAACTGACCGCCGATGCGCCGCCGGCCATCAGCGCCGCCCCCGGCAACCTCGACGAGTGGCCGGGCTGGATGCGCGACATGATGCGCCAGTTCGAGATGGGCACCGAGCACGGCCCGGGCTTCGCCGCCCCCGGCTGGTCGCCCTCGAGCCCGACGCCTCCCTGCCACGACACCTGACGGCGCGACGCGGCTCGCCAGCCGCGAGCCGCCGGGCACCTTCGCGCGGAGGCGCGCGGCGCGCCAGGCTGCAATCTGCAGCGACGGCGAGGAGGGTCCGGCCTCCGGGCCACCTCCGCGTCGCCGTGCCGCGCGCGATCGGTGCGTGATCGGCGGCGTGGTTGAGTTACGCTCGCGGGTGACGGGCTGGCGGCCGGCGCTGGTTCGCTGCGTGACGTGCCGGCGCGAGGAATGACCATGACCCTATCCCGCGAGTCTGGGGCGCGAGCGAACGAGGACACGAGCAGCAGCGCGGCCGCGATCGATCCCGGCAAGCACAGCCGGTCCGGCGCGATCGCGCTGCAGCGCAAGGCGAGCTCGTCGGTCGCCGCGCCCGCCACCGCGGACGTCGAGCCGAGCCCGCCACCGGGCGACGACCCGTTCGGCCTCCACCTGCAGCAGCCCATCCAGCGCCAGGCCGGCGGCGACTTCGCCGGCGGCGCCCCGAGCCCCACCGGCGCCGGCAACCCGCTGCCGTCGGGCGTGCAGCGGAAGATGGAGTCGTCGTTCGGCGCCGACTTCTCGGACGTGCGCGTCCACCAGGGGCCGCAGGCGTCGCAGGTCGGCGCGGTCGCGTACGCGCAGGGCAGCGACCTCCACTTCGCGCCCGGCCAGTACAACCCGGGCACCTCGTCGGGCGATGCGCTCATCGGCCACGAGCTCGCGCACGTCGTGCAGCAGCGCGCCGGCCGCGTGTCGACGCCGCAGGGCAAGGGCGCGCCGGTCGTCGACGATCACGGCCTCGAGGCGGAGGCCGATCGCGCGGGTGACCTCGCGGCGCGCGGCGAGCCGGCCGGCATCTCCGGCGGCGGCGCGAGCGGCGGCGGCGCGATCCAGCGCAAGGAAGGCGAGGCGCCCGCCCCCGCGGCGGTGCCGGAGCAGGGCGCCGACACGTTCGGGCTCAAGGGCTACCTCGAGCAGCTCAAGGCCAAGACCGGTGTCTCCGGCGGCATGGGCAAGTACGCCGAGGCCAAGCTCGGCGTCACGTCCCCGCCCATCCCGCAGCTCGGCGGCGGCGCCCTCAAGATCGAGGGCGAGGGCCGCTACATGACGAGCAGCGAGGGCAACGAGCTCGAGGTCAGCCTGCACGTCGGCGTGACCTGGGGCATCGACCTCAAGCTGTTCAAGGCGGACGTCCAGGTCTTCGGCGAGGGCAAGATCAAGCTGTCGGCCAAGGACGGCCAGATGCTCGAGTGCCTGGGCGCCGCGGTGAAGGGCGTCCTCTTCGACGCGCTCAAGATGATGAACGTCCGCAACTGCGCGTCGCTCGCGAGCCCGCTGGCCGCGCGCGCGACCGAGTGGGCGGTCGGCTCCGAGGTGTTCGACTACGACGTCTTCACCGCGCTCAACTGGCTCGCCGCGAGCCCGAAGGTGCCGGCCTGGGTCCAGGACCCGGCCAAGACCACCGTCGCCGCGCTGAAGGAGTTCTTCGGCGCGCACAAGGGCGGCTTCGAGGTGTCGATCGCGGTCGGCGTCAGCGGCGACGCCGGCGGCGGCGCCAACGGCCAGGGCCTGCAGGGCGGCGCGTCGGCCAAGGCGATCCACGGCATCGCGAGCGAGGCGGGCGAGGAGGTCTCCGGCGAGAAGCGCCGCAACGAGTTCGCCATCGAGGCCCACCTCAAGAAGGGCGAGACCGAGGGCAAGCTCGGCTACACGTTCGGCGGCGGCCGCGACATCATCTCCGTCGAGGCGGCGTACGCGACGGAGAACACGTTCGACTTCGACAAGGCGAAGATCATCTCCGTCGGCGGCATCCTCAAGCTGATCGCCGCGCTCGGCCTCGGCACCTCGATCGGCAAGGCGGTCACCGCGCCCGACGGCGCGACGCTCGTCAACGCGATCGTCTCCGGCATCGCCAGCGGCGCCGGCGTGATCGGCAACGAGGACCTGAAGGTCCTGAAGAAGCAGTACAAGCTCTCGCTCGAGATCGAGCGCGAGGGCGACAAGCCGTGGAAGGACGCGAAGGTCGACTGCAAGCTCTTCCTCGGCAACACGGTCGGCGGCGAGGCCGACGCCGGCAAGATCGGCAAGGTCGAGGCGAGCGCCGGCGCGGGCACCTTCATCAGCATCACGCGCGAGGTGAAGGAGGCGCTGCCCGGAGCGGGCTAGGCCATGCCGGGCTCCGTCTTCAACCGCCGCGTCGACGCGCCGGTCCACTTCCAGGACAAGGCCGGCGGCTTCGTGCTCGACGGCAAGCTCGAGAGCGTGCGGCTGTTCGTCCCCGACGCGGGCGAGCGCGAGCTGGTGCTCGTCGTTTGGTTCGACTACTGGATGTTCCGGCGCATCGATCGCGCGCACCTGTTCGGCTACACGTTCGAGTCGATCGAGCGCGAGGGGCTGACGCAGTGGGAGCTGACGTCGGCGCTGCCGGTGCAGCTCGAGCTGCGCGCCGAGGGCGCGGCGCGCGACGCGCTGGCCGGCCTGGCCGGCGACGCGCTGCTCGAGCAGGCGGCCGCGGCGCTCACCGGCGCCGACACGACGTCGCCGCTCGTCGACGCGGCGAACTATCGCTACCTCGCCGTCTACCAGGAGAAGCGGTCCGGCGATGCGACGTACCTGGCCGGCTTCACGTCCGTGTACCGCAAGCAGGGCTGACGCGATGCTCGCCGGCGCGCGCGTCGCCTGCGTGATCGTGGCGGCCGCGCTGGCGGCCGGCTGCGGGCGAAAGGCCGGGCACGACCGCGCGCGCGGCGCCGCGACCTGGCCCGCCGACGACGAGACCGGCGCGACCTGCGCCGACGAGGCCGACGCGCTCGTCTACGTCGTCGACAACCAGCGGACGCTGTGGCGGTTCGATCCGCGCGAGCTGCCCGGGCAGGCGTTCCACCGCGTCGCGTGGCTCGGCTGCGACCTGCTCACGCACCCGTACTCGATGGCGGTCGATCGCAAGGGCGTCGCGTGGGTCCTCTACCACGGCGGCCAGGTCCACCGCGTCTCGGTCGCCGACGGGCGCTGCCTCGGGCCGGCGTACGAGACCCCCGCCGACGAGCTGTTCGGCATGGGCTTCGTGCGCGACGGCGCGGGCCCGGACGGCGAGACGCTGTTCCTCGCCGACGACGTGCAGCACCGGCTCGCGCGCCTCGACGTCTCGCGCCGCCCCGCGGTGCGCCACGACGTCGCCGCGATCGGCGGCGACGCGACGACGCAGCCCGAGCTGACCGGCACCGCCGACGGCAAGCTGTTCGCCTTCTTCCCCGAGGACGACGGCGGCTTCGTGCAGGAGCTCGACGGCGCCACCGGCATGCCGGTCGGGCCGCGCCTCGCGATCGGCGCGCCGCCCGGCCACGTCCAGGCGTGGGCGTTCGCGCACTGGGGCGGGGTCTTCTACGTCTTCATGACGAGGGACGACGACTCGGCGGTCTACGCGGTCCCGCGCGACGGCCGGCACGCCGCCCGCGTCGCCGACGACCTGCCGATGCGCATCGTCGGCGCCGGCGTCTCGACGTGCGCGCCGCTGGTCGAACGCATGCCGTGAGCGCGCACACCGCCGGGCCGCGCGAAGAGGATCGACTCAGACGATTTCTCGCCACCGGCGCCGCCGCCGGCACTAAGGTCGGCGCATGGCCCGGCTGTCCCGAGCGACGATCGCCGTTGCGTGTGGCCTCGCGGCGTTCTCCCGCTGCGTCTGCGCGCCGCAGGATCGCGGCGGCGACGACGACCTCCCGCCGCCGATCGACGCGCGGCCGCCGCCGGTCATCGACGCGCCGCCGGAGATCGACGCGCCCGACAACCCGACCGGCCTGCCTCCCGACTGCTTCGACGCGGCGAAGCGCGGGCTCGCGTGGCTGGTCACCCAGCAGCAGGTCGACGGCCACTACGGCTCCACGTACCCGACGGCGACGACCGCGTTCGCCGTGCTCAAGCTCGAGACGTACGCGCAGGAGCTCGGCCTGTCCGCGTTCGATCAGACGTTCGTCTATCACAACCAGGTGAAGGCCGGCCTCGACTACCTGTTCCTGCAGGCGAGGAAGGTGCCGATCGGCCCGCAGCTCCACGGCAACCCCGACGGCAACGGCAACGGCCTCGGCGTCCTGTTCGCCGGCAACGGCATCGGCGAGGAGATCTACGAGCACTCGGTCGTCGTGATGGCGATCGCGGCAGGCGCCAAGCCCGACCAGCTCGTGAACGTCCCCGGCAGCGAGGTCGACGGCGAGACGTACCGCGCCGTCCTCGAGGACGCGGTCGACTACCTGTCGTGGGCGCAGGCGGACGCGTCGTCGTCGTCGTCGAGCTCCTGCCTGCGCGGCGGCTGGCGGTACGAGTCGTTCGACAACAGCGGCGAGGTCGGCGACAACTCGGTCACGCAGTGGGCGACGCTCGCGCTCGAGTACGCGCGCCACCCGCTCTACCACTACGAGATCCCGGTGCAGGACTGGGTGCTGACCGAGGTGCGCGACTGGGTCACCTGCATCCAGAACCACAGCGGCGGCAGCGACGACGGCGGCTCCGGCTACACGTCGCCGTCGAGCATCGTCAACGCCTACAAGACCGGCGCGCTGATCCAGCAGGCGTCGTTCCTCGGCGACATGGCGGACACCGCGAACATGATGGCGGCGCAGGCGTACCTGCAGCGGGTGTGGCTCAACCCGAGCATCGGCTGGAAGAACCCGCCGGTCTCCGACTACCTGGCGATGTACGCGATCATGAAGGGCATGGAGTCGATGGCGATCGACAGCCTCGGGCCGATCGACTGGTACCGCGAGTTCTGCGACGAGCTGAAGCTCGAGCAGCACCCCGACGGCTCCTGGTCGCCGACGACCTGGGACCGCGAGCGCGTCGGCGGCTCCGGGCTGCAGTCGACGGAGTGGGCGCTGCTCGTCCTCGAGAAGGCCGCGCCGCCGCCCGAGATCATTCCCTGATCGTCGGTGCGCGGCGCGCGGCGCTCGCGCGCGCGCCGGCGCGGGCGCATGATGGACGGATGGGGGCTCTCGAGCTCGTCGCCGACTACTTCAAGCAGCAGAAGTGGACGTTCGAGGCCGCGGAGGATCGGCCGGTGCTGCGGCTGCCGTTCGAGCACAAGGGCGAGGTGTGGACCTGCTACGCGGAGGTGCGCGAGGAGCAGCAGCGCGTGATCTTCTACACCGTGCCGCCGCTGACGGTGCCGGAGCCGCAGCGGCGCGCGATGGCGGAGCTGATCACGCGCGCCAACTTCGGGCTGGCGGTCGGCAACTTCGAGCTCGACTTCACCGACGGCGAGCTGCGCTGCAAGACGTCGATCGACGTCACCGGCGACCGGCTGAGCCACGCGCTTCTCCACCAGCTCGTCGTCGCCAACCTGCGGCTCGTGCGCCACTACCTGCCGGCGGTGCGGGCGCTGCTCGCCGGCGCGACGCCGTTCGACGCGATCAACCGCGCCGGCGGCTGACCCGCCGCGCGGCCGGCTTCGGTGGCCTGGCCGCGCGACGCTTCGCCGGCCTCGCCGCGCGACGCTTCGCCGGCGTCGAACGCCCGCAGGCGGACGTCCTTCCACCGCTCGACACCGGCGTGGCGCGAGCCTGGCCCGGCGGGTTAGATCGCGGCATGCCCGACTACGACTTCCGGCTCGACGAGAAGTTCCCGCCGCTCACCCGGTTCGACGTCGCCGCGGAGGCGGCCGCGCACCAGCCGTGGTTCAACCAGACGCTGGCGCGCGTCGACGACGCGGTGCTGCGCCTCGGCGTGCTCGAGGGCGACTTCCACTGGCACAAGCACGACCACGAGGACGAGCTGTTCCTCGTGCTCGAGGGCGCGCTCACCATCGAGATCGAGGGCCGCGAGCCGATCCCGCTCGGCCCGCAGCAGGCGGTCACCGTGCCCAAGGGGGTGATGCACTGCCCGCACGCGCACGGCCGCACCGTCGTCCTCATGATCGAGCGCGCGACGGTCAAGCCGGCCGGCGACTGACCGGGTCGGGAGACTCGACCTCTCGACGCCCGCGACGACTGCTCGACGGCCGGGACGTCACGCGGCTCGACGGCGGCGCGGGCCGCGCCGCGCCACCCGTGGCTGGCGTGCGCGGGTGACGGGCGCGCGTCACTTCGGATTGGTCGGCGTGACCGGCGTGTCGAGCGGCCAGGTGGTGTCGCCGACGCGGTCGAGGTTCATCTCGAACGTCTGCACCGGCGGCGCGCCGGGCGCCATGTACTCGCCGACCTCGCGCCAGTGCTTGGCGGTGACGGTGGCGGTGAAGCGCATCGTCGAGCCCGGGCCGGCGGGCACCTCCCAGACGTAGCCGTCGGCGGTCGGCGTCAGCTCGAACGTGCCGCCGTGGCCCTGGGCGTACGACCGGATCTCGTACTTGCTGGTGTACGGATCGTACGAGACGACCGCGAACGCGTTGAAGCCGGTGGTGCCGTCGGGGCGATAGCCGCGGCCCTCGATGACGATGATGTCGCCGCCGAGCATCGGGCCCATGCGCTCGGTCTGGGTGACGCTGTACTTCTCGCCGCTCGGCAGCGTGCCGGTCGCGGGGCCGCGCCAGATGCCGCGCATGAACGACAGCTTCTCCATCGCCTGTGCCAGCTCCGGCGTCGGTGTCACCGGCGTCGGCATCGGCGCCGCGACCGGCGGCGGCGCCGCCGCACCGTGCGTGCAGGCGGCGAGGAGGGTGAGGACGAGGGACGGGACGAGACAGGGGAGGGCGGCTCGCATGCCCCATTGGTAATCCACTCTGCCCGCCTCCGGGGGCCGACGGCGCCATCGAGGTCGGCCGGCGGCGCGAGACCTCGGCACCTGCGGCGGAGCCTCTGGAAGGCGCGCCGCCGGGCGGGACGGCGTCAGGCGGCGCGCGGCACGGGCGCGGCGCCGTCGAACAGCACGGCGGCGAGGTTCCCGACCTTGCGCCAAGGCCGACGAGTGCCGCACTTCGACGCGCGCGTGTGGCAGGTTCCGACCCTCGCTTGCAGCGTTCGCCGAGTCCATCGTTGGTCACGGGCGCACTCCTGAGATCGTCAGTCCTCGTCCTTGAGGAGGAAGTCATTGTTGAGGACCTTGAAGGACAGCCGGCCGCCGAGGATCGCCGACGGGGTCTCGACCAGCGGGCGGACGACGATCCCCTCCTTGCGCTGCTTGGTCCCGGCGTAGAGGCCGCGGGCGGCGTCGAGCCAGCCGTCGAGGCCGTGGGCATGGGCGGCGGCCGCCTCGCCGCGCACCACCCGCTCGACGGGCACCGTGCGCAGCCCGTGCTCGGCGCAGAACGCGACGAACGGCTCGAAGTCGAGGAACCGCGCCGCGCGCACGTCGTAGACGCTGAAGACGAACAGGTCGACCGCCGGCAGGCCGAGCCGGTTCTTCTGGATGCCGGGACCGCACACCTCGCCCTGGATCGCCACCTCCGGCGGCAGCCGGCGGGCGAGCTGGTAGCGGTCGGCGAGGCGCCAGACGTGGTTGTCGCCGGGCGCGAGCGCCCAGTTGCGCGAGCACGCGATCAGCCGCTCGCCGTCGCGCAGGTAGGTCGCCGACGTGCCGTCGAGCTTGGTGGTGACGTAGAAGTCGCGGCCGCGCAGCTCGTCGAGGACGCCGGGCGCCGACTGCAGGCGGATCTCGTCGGTCTTCGGCACGCTGGCGGGGAACGCGCCGGCCACCTCGCGGCTGTCGGGGAGGATCGGCTCGAACCTGGTGACGCCGAGCCGCTCGCGCACCTCGGTGCCGACCGGCGGCACGTCGCCGTCGAGGATCGACGTCGGCAGCGCGAGCCCCTGCGAGAGGACGCCGCGGAGCTTGAGCGTGCGCACGCGGAAGCCGCGCGGCCGCAGGAACTCCGACCACGCCGGCCCGTCGGGCAGCACGCTGTCGATCTCGAAGAAGACGCAGCGGTCGCCGGGGGCGAGCTCGCCCTTCTTCACGACCACGGTCCAGCCCATCACGCGGGCCTGCAGGATGTTGTCGGCGCCGTCGATCGGCGCCACGCCGTCGATCACCTGGATCGACACCAGCTTCCGTTCCATGTCCGCACTCCTCGCGGCGGACGAACACGGCCCTGCCTGCGTGTCATCGAATGACAGACCCGCTCCGGCCGGTCAAGCGGAATCGGCCGGCGCCTGGCGGCGCGCAGCGGCGCGCAGCGGCGGTCAGCGGCCGGCGAGCGGGTCGACGCCGAGGGCGGCGAGGGCGGCGAGGGCGGCGTAGCGGCGGGACGTCGGCGGGCCGGGCAGCGCGCTGATCAGGCGGCGGACGCCGTCGGCGCCGGCGCGCTTGGCGCCCAGCTTGCCGATGCCGATCGCGGCGTTGACCTGCGCGTGGTAGGCGGGGCCGTCGAAGGCGGCGAACAGGAGGTCGCGGCCGTTCGGCAGCGCGACGATCAGGTCGGCGACGCGGGCGCCGTGGGTCGCGTCGAGCGTGTCGAGGCCGGCGGCGAGCGCGGCCTCGACCTTCTCCTTGCGGGCGGCGAGCGCGGCGCGGCAGGCATCGGCCGTCGACGGGTCGGCGGCGAGCGCGCGCACGAGCTGCGGCGCGACCGCGACCACCGCGTCGTCGCCGAGCTGGTCGAGCGCGCGGGCGACGGCCACGCGGACCTGCGCGTCGTCGTCGCGGAGGAGCGCCGCGATCGTCGTCGCGTACGGGACGGCGCGCGCGCCCTGCGCGCCGAGGCCGGTCGCCGCGTTGGCGCGCACGACCGCGCGGCCGTCGGCGAGGAACGGCAGGAGGCCGCGGACGTCGAGCGTCGTCGACAGCGCGCCCTTGTCGAGCAGCGTCGTCTCGAAGCCGGCGACCGGCGGGACCGCGGGCTGCTCGGGCGGGCCGTCGATCGCGAGCAGCGCGGCGCGGGCGATCGTGCGGGTGCCCGCCTCCTGCGCCACGCGGCCGCGCTCGAGCACGGCGCGGCCGCGGCCGAGGCGCTCCTTGCCGAGCATCACGAGGCCGCGCGCGGCGGCCTCCTGCGCGCCGAGCCGCTCGAACGCGCCGGCCAGGAGGTCGTCGGCGTCGGCGCGCGCGACGAGCAGCTCGCAGAGGCGGCGCGCCTGCGCGTCGTCGGCGCCGTCGAGACCGCGGGCGAGCGCGGCGCCGATCGAGGCGTGCGGCTGGCGGAGCAGGTCGACGAGCAAGCCGGCGAGCGGCCCGTCGGCGGCCGGCAGCGCGCGCACCAGATCGTTCGCGCACGCGGCGGCGGCGGCCTCGCCCAGCCGCG
>DASZXE010001002.1:0-3473 GCA_035546475.1 Kofleriaceae bacterium | reverse complement strand
AACGACGATCGCGCTGACCGCGCGCGGCGAGGCGGCGGCCGAGCTGGTCGTCCAGGCGGTCCAGCAGGTCGACGAGCTGCTCTACGGCCGCCTCGGCGCCGACGGCGTGGTGCGCCTGCGCCGTGCGATCGCGGTCCTGGTGGCGATCGCGCGCGACGATCGCGAACGCGCCGCCGGCACCGCGGACACCTGACCCGGCGCAGGTTCGGCCCGCCGCGGCTCGACGGCGCCGCGCGCGCGGGCTACCACCGCCGCATGCCGCTCGATCACTACGTCACCCTCGGTCACTCCGGTCTCCGCGTCAGCCCGCTCTGCCTCGGCGGGATGACCTTCGGCAAGGAATGGGGCTGGGGCTCGGAGCCCGACGAGGCGAAGCGGATCATCGACCGCTTCCTCGCCCTCGGCGGCAACTTCATCGACACCGCCAACGGCTACACCAAGGGCCACTCCGAGGTCATCCTCGGCGAGCACCTCGCCCACGACCGCCGCAAGCGCGACCGCGTCGTCCTCGCGACCAAGTTCGCGACCAACCTCTTCCTCGGCGATCCCAACGGCGGCGGCACCAGCCGCAAGGCGATCATCGCCCAGTGCGAGGAGTCGCTGCGCCGCCTGCGGACCGACTACATCGATCTCTACTGGATGCACGTCTGGGATCACACGACGCCGATCGAGGAGACCATGCGCGCGCTCGACACGCTCGTCGAGCAGGGCAAGGTCCGCTACCTCGGCTTCAGCGACACGCCGGCGTGGAAGGTCGCGCAGGCGCAGACGATGGCGCGGCTGCGCGGGTGGTCGCCGCTCGTCGCGCTGCAGATCGAGTACTCGCTGCTCCAGCGCACCGTCGAGGGCGAGCTGGTGCCGATGGCGCGCGAGCTCGGCCTCGGCATCACGCCGTGGGGCCCGCTGCGCGGCGGCGCGCTGAGCGGCAAGTACAAGCGGGCCGACCGGGGCGCGCACCAGGCCGGCCGCGGCGCGCGGGTGACGAGCTTCCTGAACGATCGCACGTTCGATCTGCTCGAGTTGATGGAGGGCATCGCGGCGGAGCTCGGCACCACCGTCGCCCGCGTCGCGCTCGCCTGGGTGCAGGGGCGGCCCGGCGTCGCGTCGACGATCATCGGCGCCCGCACCCTCGAGCAGCTCGACGACAACTGCGGCGCGCTCGACATCGCGCTGTCGCCCGCGCACCTCGCCGCGCTCGACCAGGCGACCACGCCGGCGCTGCCGTTCCCGACGGACATGATCGGCGCGGTGCCGATGTTCACGTACGGCGGCACGACCATCAACGGCCAGGCCTCGACGCCGTGGCCCGCGGCGCCGCGCGACAGCAGCGAACGCTTCTGACGATCTCGTAGGCCGAAAGACCTACGCGCGCTTCGCATCGATTCGCGGACTGCGAGACACCGTACGTCCGGTACGTCGCGCCTACTCTCCCACAACGCTCCCACCGGCCGCGAATGACCCTCGACCCGACCGCCACCCGCCTCTCCCGACAGCCTGTCTGCAAGCAGCCATACGCGCGTCGTCGTCGGAGATCCACGAGAGCGGCGGCTCGACGACAAACCGCTTCGACAGACGACATGCGTCTTGGCGCGCGCCGGTGAACGCGCGTACCGTGGCTGTCATGCACCGCCTCGAGGGTCGGTCGGCGCGTGGCTTCACGCTCGTGGAGCTGATGATCGTGGTCGCGATCATCGGCATTCTCGCGTCCGTCGCGATCCCGAAGTTCCTCGACCACATGAAGAAGGCCAAGCGGACCGAGGCCGATCTCAACCTGAGCGCGATCGGCAAGTCGGCCGACTCGGCGTTCGTCGAGAACGCGTCGTACCCGCAGTTCGTGCAGGACCCGACGCCGGCGGCCTCGTGCTGCAGCCAGCCGGGCGGCAAGTGCGCCCCGCTCGCCGCCGACTGGGAGGGCGTGCCGGCCTGGGACGCGCTCGGCTTCGAGATGAGCGAGCCGTTCTACTTCCGCTACGCCTACTCGAGCACGGTGTCGAACCTGTTCACCGCGTCGGCGATCGGCGATCTCGACTGCGACACGATCACGGTGACGTACACGCTCGACGGCGACGCGCGGAGCGGCGCGCCGACCTCGAGCATGAACCGTCCGGCGCGCCTCGACTGACGGCGGTCGATCGGCCCTCCGGCAGCGGGGCGCGGGCCGCGCGGTTGACACCCCCGGCGCGCCGGCCGAACATCCGAAGGTGGACCTCGACGGTGCGACCGCGGTCAAGGTGCGATCGCGAGGTCCGGCCGCGTCCGGCTCGGTCGCGGCGCTGACGATCGCCGCGCACCCGGATCCGTCGCGGGTCGGCGACCGCCTGGTCCTCACCGCGCTCGCCGCCGGCCGCGAGGTCGAGCTGGCGCGGCAGTCGCCCGACTTCGTGCGGCCGTCCGACGGCCAGCGCGCGCCGCTCGGCGATCGTTGCCTGAGCCGGCGGCCGATCCGGCTGGTGCCGGCGTCGTTCGAGCGCATCCTGATCGCGCGCGGCGACAGCACGACGATCGTCGAGATCGGCGACCGCGAGCTCGACGCGGCGGAGCTCGGCCCGCTCGCCGCCGGCGAGGGCGTGCCGATCGCGCTCGCCGATCGCCTCGTGCTCGTCCTGCACCTGGTCGAGGCGGCCGATGTCGACGACGCCGCGGCCGGCGACGACCTCGGCATGATCGGCTCCGGCTCGGGCGTGCGGCGGGTGCGGCGCGAGATCGCGCAGATCCGCGACCTGCCGGTGCCCGTGCTCGTCCGCGGCGAGACCGGCACCGGCAGGGAGCTGGTCGCCCGCGCGCTGCACGAGGGGAGCGCCCGGCGCGGCGGGCCGTTCGTCAGCGTCAACCTGGCCGCGATCGCGAAGGAGCTGGCCGCCGCCGAGCTGTTCGGCGCGGTGCGCGGCGCGTACACCGGCGCCGCCGGCGAGCGCGAGGGCTACTTCCGCGCGGCGGCGGGCGGCACCCTCTTCCTCGACGAGGTCGGCGAGGCGTCACCCGAGGTGCAGGCGATGCTGCTGCGGGTGATCGAGACCGGCGAGCTGTACCCGGTCGGCGGGCCGAAGCCGATCGCGACCGACGTGCGGCTGATCGCGGCGACCGACGCGCGGCTCGAGGCGCGGATCGACGACGGCCGCTTCAAGGCGCCGCTGCTCCACCGGCTCGCCGGCCACGAGGTGCACCTGCCGCCGCTGCGCGATCGCCCCGAGGACATCGGCCCGCTCTTCCTCCACTTCGCGCGCGAGGAGCTGGCGGCGACCGGCGAGCTCGACCGGCTGGCGCCGCGCGACGCGGCGAGCGAGCCGTGGCTGCCGGCGGCGGTCGCGGCCGCGCTCGTCCGGTTCCAGTGGCCGGGCAACATCCGCCAGCTCCGCAACGTGACGCGGCAGCTCGTCGTCGCCAGCCGCGGGCGCGAGCAGGTGGAGGTGCCGGCGCGGCTGGCGGCGGAGCTGGCCGCCGGCGCGCGGCCGCTGCCGGTCGCGCGGGGGTCG
>DASZXE010001001.1:0-2472 GCA_035546475.1 Kofleriaceae bacterium | reverse complement strand
CGCTGTCCGGACAGTGCACGGCGATGCGCGCCGGTTGTCGACCGTGGTCGGCAATCGGGGCGCCGCGAGCCGCGTGGCCGGACCACCGGCGCCGCCGTCGGGGCGCAGGCGGTGCGCGTCACTCGATGTCCGATGGATTTCGGATTGCGCGGCGATGCCGCTTCGATAGGATGCCGCCACTCGTGTCCTCGCCAACGGAGTCCTGCATGCGCTCACCACGTCCTGCCCGCTCGCGCTCGACCTTCGCCGCCGTGCTCGCCGCGTTCGCGGTGGCCGGGTTCGTCGCCTGCGCCCAGGGCAGTCCGGGCGCCGAGGACGACGACAACAACCAGCAGGTCGACGCGCGCCGCCCGACCGACGCGCGCGCGACCGACGCTCACGCGGTGGACGCGCCGTTCCAGAGCGTCGACGCGCGCACGGTCGACGCGGGCCTGCCCGGCCTCGACGCCGGCCTGCCGGGCCTCGACGGCGGCCTCGGCGGCACCTGCTCGTCGAGCGACGACTGCCAGCCGGACGAGTGCTGCTTCGGCGGCCTGATGTGCGTGCCCGGCATGTCGACGCCGCTGCCGCCGCCGTTCGACTGCCTGCCGGACTGATCTCCCGCGGCCGGTCTCGTCCGTCGGTCCGTCCGTCCGTCGGTCAGTCCGTCAGTCGAGGCCGAGCTTCTCGAGGGCCTCGTCGTCGAGGCCGAAGTAGTGGGCGGTCTCGTGGAGGACGGTGATGCGGATCTCGTCGGCGAGCGAGTCGGGATCGTCGCCGGCGATGCGCTCGAGGTTCTTGCGGTAGAGGTGGATGTTGGTGATGGATGGGACGCCGCCGAGCGTCGACTGCTCCGGCAGCGGCGTGCCGCTGAACAGGCCGACCAGCCGCGGGTCGAGCCCCTCGCGCACGAGGTGCTCGTCGGGCAGATCGTCGACGAGCAGAGGCACGTTCGCGAGGTGGGTGTGGACCTCCTCGGGCAGCTCGTCGAGCGCGGCCTCGACGACCGTCTCGAGGTCGTCGTCGCCGATCGACAGGCTCGCCTCCGGCTGCGCGCCGTCGAGCCGCAACGTCTCGAGCCACGCGTTGATCATGCCGTCGCGGTCGCCCTTCGCCTCGCGGCACAGGCCGATCGCGTGCCACGCGTCGGCGGCGATGCGCGGATCCTCGTCGCTGGTCAGCCGGCGCAGCCACAGCTCCGCCGTCGTCGGGTCCTGGGCGTTCAGGAACGCGTGCGCGACGTCGAGGATCATGTCCGGCTCGTCGATCGCCGACGTCGCCAGCTCCGACAGCGCCGCGCGCGCCTCGGCCGGCCGCTCGCACGCGACCTGCGCCTCGGCGAGGACCATGATCGCCGCGACCAGCTCCTCCTCCTCCTCGGCGAGCTCGCTCGCCTTGCGCGCGTGGACGACGGCGCGCTCGGGATCGAGGGCGAGCGACAGGTCGGCGGCCTGGATGAGGATGCCGACGTGCTCGGGCGCACGCTCGAGCGCCTGGTCGAGCAGCCCCTGCGCCTCGTCGAGCTCGCCGTCGATCGCGGCGATCGCCGCCTGCGCCGACAGCACCTCCGGGTGCTGCGGATCGATGCGCGCCGCCAGCGCGACCTTCTTGCGCGCGCCCTCGAGGTCGCCCTCCTCGAGCCGCTGGAAGGTCTCTTCGCACAGGGACGCGAGGCGGTCGGCGCGCGACATGCGGCGCACCATACACGGGAACAGCGGCGGCGGCCCGGGCGTTGACCCGGGATGACGTCGCCGCCCGGCGCGCGTGCGGGCGTGGCCGCGCGGTTTGCCGCGCCGGTGTCGCGCGGCTATCGTCGCGGCATGTCGTTGCGCGTCCTCGTCCTGGCGATGGCGATCGCCGTCGCCGGTTGCCCGAAGCCGCGGCACACGCTGGTGCCCGAGGTGCCGATGTCGGGCGACGCCCAGGCGCGCCAGCGCTTCGAGGCGGCGCGCGATCGGTTCAAGAAGGGCGGCGGCCAGGCGGAGGAGTTCCGCGCGATCGCCGTCGAGTATCCGGGCGATCCGATCGAGCCGTTCGCGCTGCTCTACGCCGGCATGGCCGCCGAGCAGGGCGGCGACCACGCGGCGGCGGCGAAGAGCCTCGAGCAGGTCGTCGGCGACGACGACGCCGAGCCCGGGCTGCGCCGGCGCGCGCAGCTCTACCTCGGCCTCGCCGAGGGCGCCCAGGGCCACCAGGCGAAGGCGGTCGCGCTGCTCGCCGACGCCGAGCCGGCGATCGAGAACGACGACGAGCGCGGCGCGTGGCTGGCGGCGATGGCGCACGGCAAGGCGGCGGGGCCGGCGCCGCTCGACGCGCTGCCGTTCTTCGACCGCTGGTGGAAGCTGGCGACCGGGCCCGAGCAGGCGTTCATCCGCGTGCGGGTCGGCGAGCTGGTCGCGGGCGCCAGCGCCGCCGACGCGGCGGCGGCCTGGAAGGCGATCGGCGACGACGGCGCCGGGCCGTCGGTGGCGATCCTCGGCTGGCGGATCGCGG
>DASZXE010001000.1:0-23552 GCA_035546475.1 Kofleriaceae bacterium | reverse complement strand
GAGGCACGCCGCCACCAGCTCGTCGAGGCGCGCCGGCACCGGCCGCAGGCTCGCGACCCGCGGCGCGCGCAGCGCCAGGTGGCCGAGCTCGATCGCCGCGCGATCGCCGGCGAACGGCGGGCGCAGGGTGAGCGCCTCGAAGAGGATCGCGCCGAGCGCGTAGAGGTCCGCGCGCGGATCGACCTCCTCGCCGCGGAGCTGCTCCGGCGCGAGGTAGAGCGGCGTGCCGACGACCTGGCCGATCGGCGCCAGCTCGCCGTCGACGATCCGCTGCGCGAGGCCGAGATCGAGGATGCGGATCGCACCGTCCGGTTGCCGGACGACGTTGTCCGGCTTGAGATCGCGGTGGACGTAGCCGGCGGCGTGGATCGCGGCGAGGCCGTCGGCGAGCCCCGCGGCCCACGCGACGACGTCGTCGATCGGCGGCGGCGCCGGCGCGCGCGCCAGCAGCTCGCCGAGCGTGTCGCCCTCGACGAGCTCCATCGCCAGGTACGGCCGCCGATCGGCGAGCACGCCGCGATCGAACGTCGCCGCGACCGCGGGCGCGCCGATCGCGGCGAGCGCGGCCGCCTCCTCGGCGAAGCGGTGGGCGAGCTCTGGCGCCGGGCCGTGGGCGACCTTGAGCGCGCGCACCGCCGTGTCGCGGACCGCCCTGTCGCGGACCGCCGCGTCGTCCTCGTCCTCGTGCTGGCCCTCGCGCACCGCGCGCCAGACCGCCGCCTGGCCGCCGGCCGCGATCAGCCCGCCGATGCGCCAGCCCGGCACCGCGGGCGGCGCGCCGACCTCCACGCGGGTCGCCACCTCGTCGGCGGCGCGCGCGCCATCGGCGGGGCAGGCGGCGCCCGGCGCGAGCTTGCGGAAGCAGCGCGGGCAGCGCACGAGGCCATCGTAGTACGGCTGCGCTTTCCGGGAACGCGGCGGCGCGCGCGCTGTCACGGGAGACGTCATGAGAGCCATCCCGCTCGCGCTCGCGCTGGTGTCGCTGGTCGGCAGTGCTCGTTGCGATCGAGGGCGTGCGGCGGACGCCGTGCGCGCGGCACCTGGTGGCCCCACCGCGCCCGCGCTGGTCGCCACCGCGGCGCCGGCGGCCGAGGTCGCGCCGCCGTTCACGCTGACCGCCACCGACGGCAGCGGCCTCGAGCTCACGCGCGTCGACGCCCGCGTCGTCGTCGAGGGCCCGCTCGCCTACACCGAGCTGCACCTCGACTTCCACAACGGCGAGGACCGCCGCCGCGAGGGCACCTTCGCGATCACGCTGCCCGCCGGCGCGGCCGTCTCGCGCTTCGCGATGGAGACCGACGGCGCGTGGCAGGAGGCCGCGGTCGTCGCGCGCCCGCTCGCGCGCCGCGCGTACGACGACTTCCTCCACCGCCGCCAGGACCCGGCGCTGCTCGAGAAGGCGGCCGGCAACCAGTTCTCGGCGCGCGTCTTCCCGATCGCACCGCGGGCCGACAAGCACCTGATCGTGTCGTTCTCGCAGGAGCTGGCCGGGCGGCCCTACACGCTGCCGCTGCGCGGGTTGCCGGCGACGGCGCGCGTCGACGTCGCGCTCGAGGCCGCGCAGGCCGACGGCAGCCGCGCCCGCGGCGGGCTCCACGAGCGCGCGTGGCGCCCCGATCGCGACTTCGTCGCGTCGGTGGCGGCAGGCCCGGCGGCGGTCGGCGCCGGCGACACCGTGGTGGCGGTCGTGCCGTTCGCGCCCGCCGGCGGCGCTGCGGCCGCCGACCTGCCGCGCAAGCTCGTGCTCGCCGTCGACACCAGCGCCTCGCGCGCGCTCGGCTTCGCGTCGTACGTCCGCTCGGTGCGCGCGCTGGTCGCGGCCTTGCGGGCGCGCGCCGGCGATCCGCTCGAGCTGCAGGTGGTCGCCTTCGATCAGGACGTCCAGCCGATCTTCGACGGGCTCGCGGCTGACTACGGCGACGCCCAGGACCGGGCGCTGCTCGCTCGCGGCGCGGCCGGCGCGTCGGACCTCGAGGCGCTCGTCGCTGTGCTGGCTCGCTCGCCGCGCGCGGCCGATCGCCGGCTCGCGATCGTCACCGACGGCGTCATGACCGCCGGCGCCGACACCGCCACGGTCGTCGCCGCCGCCGCGAAGCTGCCGGTGTCGCGCATCGACGTCGTCCTCGCCGGCGGCCTCCGCGACGACGACCTCGCGGCCGCGCTCGTCCGCGCCCGCCCGCGCGCCGGCGACGTCCTCGACCTCGACGACGGTGCGGAGGCCGTCGCCGAGGGCCTCGGCCAGCCGGTCGCCACCGACGTCGCGGTGACGGTGCCGGGCGCGACCTGGGTCTACCCGTCGACGTTGGCGTCGGTGCGCCCGGGCCGCGCGGTCGTCGTCCGCGCGAGGCTCCCGGCCGCGGCGTCCTCGATCGACGTCGCGCTCGGCGGCACGAGGCGCACGCTCGCGGTCGCCGCGGCGCCGGCGCCGCTGGTGGCGCGCGCGATCGCCGGCGCGCAGCTCGCCGAGCTGGAGCAGCGCCTCGCGACGACGACCGACGCCGGGGCAGCGGCCGCGCTGCGCACGGAGCTCACGACGCGGTCGGTGCAGGCGCGCGTGCTGTCGAGCCAGACCTCGATGCTCGTCCTCGAGACCGACGACGACTACGCCCGCTACGGCATCGATCGCAGCCACGCGCCCGACCTGCTGGTGATCGGCGCGCACGGCGTCGAGGCGGCGCGCCCGGCGGCGCTCGCGGCGGCCGCCACGAAGCACGTCGCGGCGCCCGAGCCGATCGCCGCCGCCCCCGACGGCGCCGACGACACCGCCGGCACCGGCACCGCCATGGCGCTCGACGAGGGCGCGATGGGCCGGCGCGACGCCGCCGTCGACGACGCGCGGCTGGCCGGTCTCCTCGGCGCCGAGCCTGCCGCCGAGGATCCGGCTGAAGCGCCCACCGACGGCGGCTACGGCTTCGGCCGCTCCGGCTTCGGCCCCGGCGGCGGCGGCACCAGCGGCGGCACCGGTGGCGGCGGCACCGGCTGGGGCACGATCGGCACCGGCCGCTACGGCACCATCGGCCACGGCGCCGGCACCGGCAGCGGCTACGGCGTCGGCAGCGGCCGCGGCGCAATGCGCGGCCGCACCGCCTCGGTGCCGTCGGTGCGCATCGGCGCCGCGCCGGTCGTCGCCGGCGATCTCGACCGCGACCTCCTCCGCCGCAACGTGCGCCGCTACCTGCCGCGCATGCGGGCCTGCTACGAGCGCGAGCTCGCGTCCGACGCGGCGCTCGGCGGCGCGCTCACCATCCGCTTCGCGATCCTCCCCGACGGCCACGTCAGCGGCGCCCTCGCCTCCGGCGTCTCGCACGCCGTCGACGCCTGCGTCACCGGCGTCGTCGAGACGATGCGGTTCCCGGCCGTCCCCGGCGGCGGCGCCGTGAACGTCTCCTATCCGGTGTCGTTCCGGCCGATGACCGGCGCCGCCGGCGACCGCGGCGAGGCCGTCGACAGCGCGATCGCGGCTTCCTCCGACGACGACACCGCGGCCACAGCCGCCGACGACGACGGCGACGACGTCGACCGCGGCCCACCCGCGCTCACCGGCCCGCTCGCCGACATCACCGCCCGCCTCGCCACCGATCCGGCCGGCGCGCTCGCCGCCGCCCGCGCGTGGCACGAGCAGGCCCCCGGCGACGTCCTCGCCCTCGTCGCGCTCGGCGAGGCGCAGGAGGCCGGCCACGACAGCACCGGCGCCGCGCGCACCTACGGCTCCATCATCGATCTGTTCCCCGCGCGCGCCGACCTCCGCCGCTTCGCCGGCGAGCGCCTCGAGCGGGTCGCCGACGCCGCACCCGCCACCCGCGCGCTCGCCGTCGACACCTACCGCAAGGCCGTCGCCGATCGCCCCGATCACGTCAGCGGCCACCGCCTGCTCGCGTACGCGCTCCTCCGCGCCGGCGATCCGGCCGCCGCGTTCACCGCGATCCTCGCCGGCGTCGATCAGCCCGGCATCGAGGGCCGCTACGCCGGCGCCGACCGCGTCCTCGGCGAGGACGCCGGCCTCATCGGCGCCGCCTGGCTCGCCGCCGGCGGCCCGCGCGCCACCATCGCCGCCGAGCTCGAGCGCCGCCACCTCGCGCTCGCCACCACGCCGTCGACCCGCTTCGTCCTCACCTGGGAGACCGACGCCAACGACGTCGACCTCCACGTCTGGGATCACCGCGGCGGCCACGCCTTCTACTCCGCGAAGGAGCTGCCGTCGGGCGGCGCGCTCTACGCCGACATCACCACCGGCTACGGCCCCGAGTGCTTCACCATCCCCGGGACGCCGGCGGCGGGCCCGTACCGCCTCGCCGCCGACTACTACGCGCGCGGTCCGATGGGCTACGGCATGGGCCTCCTCCAGCTCGAGCGCTTCGACGGCCACGCGCTCACCTTCGAGGACCGGCCGTTCGTCATCATGAACGACCACGCGATGGTCGACCTCGGCACCTACTGATCGCGCGATCGAACGCGCCGTGGTCCGACCTGTCGCGCCCGCCGTCGCCGACGTCGCATCGCGCGCGCGGCGCCTGTGCCATGCTCCCCGCCCATGCGCCTCGCCTGCCGTGTCGTCGCCTCGCTGCTCCTGGCCACCGCGTCGCTCGCCGCCTGCGGAGGTGACGGTGGCGTCGACGATCCGTTCACCGTCCGCGAGAGCGTCGAGCAGCTCCACGTCACCCACGCGCCGCCGGGCGTCGAGCTCGAGCTCGTCGACAGCAACAACCAGCAGGTCGCGGTCGGCACCACCGACACCCTCGGCAGCCTGATCTTCCGCAAGGTCCCGCCCGGCCACGGCTACAAGATCCGCACGACCGTCTCGCAGCCGCCGATGACGACCGGCGCCCACGACGTGATGTCGATCGACGAGAGCCTGCCGTCGCAGGACTTCTACTCGAAGCAGACGCTCACGCCCGGCTTCCACTACATCACGACACGCGACGGCACCACGCTGTCGGCGTACGTGACCTTCCCCAAGGGCGATCCGCCGTACCCGACGGTGGTCAGCTACTCCGGCTACGACCCGTCGCGCCCCGGCACCGTCCTCGATCAGTCGCTCACCGGCCTGTGCGACGCGCTGCCGGTCATCTGCGACGCGCCGAACGATCCGTCGGCGATGATCGCGGCCTTCTTCGGCTACGCGACCGTCAACGTCAACATCCGCGGCACCGGCTGCTCCGGCGGCGCCTTCGACTTCTTCGAGGACCTCCAGCTCCTCGACGGCTACGACGTCATCGAGACGGTCGCGGCCCAGCCGTGGGTGCTGAACGGCAAGGTCGGCACCGTCGGCCTGTCGTACCCGGGCATCACCCAGCTCTTCGTCGCCAAGACGCAGCCGCCGCACCTCGCGGCGATCGCGCCGATGTCGGTCATCGGCAGCGCCAACACGACGATGCTGCCGGGCGGCATCCTCAACGACGGCTTCGCGACGAGCTGGATCGATCAGGTCATCAACAAGGCCAAGCCGTACGGCCAGGGCTGGGAGCAGGGCATGGTCGACGCCGGCGACAAGGTCTGCGAGGAGAACCAGCTCCTCCACGGCCAGTACGTCGACAACGTCGAGCAGGCGCGCAACACCCGCTACTACGACCCGGCGATCCACGACCGCTACAACCTCGCCAAGTTCGTCGACCAGATCCAGGTGCCGGTCTTCCTCGCCAGCGCGTGGCAGGACGAGCAGACCGGCCCGTACTTCTTCACGATGCTCGACAAGTTCACCGGCTCGCCGGCGTTCCGCGCGAACGTCTACAACGGCGTCCACATCGACGCCTACCAGCCGGCGGTGCTGAGCGACTGGCTGTCGTTCCTCGAGATGTTCGTCGCCAAGCGGGTGCCGGTCGATCAGCCGCTGCCGCGCTCGCTGGCGCCGCAGCTCTACCAGCAGGTGTTCGGCACCGACACGATGGACCTGCCGATCAGCCGCTTCGTCGACCAGCCGAACCTCGACGCCGCGGTCGCCGCCTGGAAGGCGGAGCCGCCGATCCACGCCTACTTCGAGAGCGGCGCCGGCGGGCCGACGCTCGGCGCGCCGATCCCGACGTTCGAGCACGATTTCGCGAAGTGGCCACCCGACGAGACGCTGCCGTTCCGCCTCTACGCGCAGGCCAACGGCTCGCTGTCGGCGTCGATGCCGGACGGCCCGAGCGCGCCGTTCACGTTCGACCTCGATCCCGACGCCGGCCACGACAGCATCCTCGCGCCCGGCGGCGACGTCTGGGACCTCCTGCCCGACTACGACTGGAAGCAGCCGGCGCCCGGCTCGGCGGTCGTCTTCGAGAGCGGGGCGCTGCCGCAGCCGCTCGTCATGTTCGGCACCGCCAGCGTCGATCTCTGGCTGCGCTCGCCCGTCGACGACGCCGACCTCGAGGTCAACCTCACCGAGATCCGCCCCGACGGCAAGGAGATGTACGTGCAGTCCGGCTGGCTGCGCGCGAGCCTGCGCGGCACCGGCCCGAACGCCACCGCGCTGTGGCCCGACCAGACCTTCACCGAGGCCGACTCCGCGTCGCTCATCCCCGGCGAGTGGACGCAGGTGCGTGTCGGCACCGCCGGCTTCCAGCACGTCTTCCGCGCCGGCTCGAAGATCCGGGTGAGCATCGACACCCCCGGCGGCAGCCGCGCGATCTGGTTCTTCGCGCTCAAGCAGTTCCCCGGCGCGGTGACGTACGAGATCGGCCACGACCAGGCCCACCCGACGAGCATCGCGCTGCCGGTGCTGAACGGCGTCACCGCGCCGAGCCCGCTGCCGCCGTGCCCGTCCCTGCGCGGGCAGCAGTGCCGCGCCTACCAGGCGTACGAGAACACCACCGCCGACTGATCGGCGGCCTGTCGGCGTGGCGCGCTACGCGGGCGGCAGCGCGTCGCACATGTTGCCGGGCGCCTTGCACATCGGCAGCGGCGCATCGAGCGGCACCTCGCCGTCGGGCGGGACGAGCGCATCGGGCACCCCGCCGTCGAGCGGCACCGGCCCGTCGTCGAGGTGGAAGGTCGCGTCCGCGGGCACCAGCGGCGCGTCGGCGGGCACCCCGGCGTCCGGCGGCGCGATCGCGTCGGTGACGTCCGCGTCGGCGGGCAGCGGCGCGTCGAGGTCCAGCGCGTCGGTGCTCGCGTCGGTGGCCGCGTCGGGGCTCGCGTCGGGGCTCGCGTCGAGCTCCGCCGCGTCCGTCAGGTCGGCATCGACCGGCGCGTCGAGGTCCGCGTCGAGGCCCGCGTCGAGGTTCGTCGCCACCTGGTAGACCGGCGAGTCCTCCGGCATCGGCCCCAGGTGCGGCGACTCGAACGGCGGCTTGCCGCCCGGCGGCGGCGACTCGGCCGCGACCAGCATCGTCGGCCCGCCGCCGGGCTGCCGCATGAGCAGATCGAGCTGCTGCTGCGACGCCACCTGCCCGTCGACGAGCCCGCCCCAGCGCGCCCGCGCCGTCGACGCCCGGAGCTGCGTGAAGAAGACGAGCCGGTTGTTGTTGCTCGAGTTGTTGAGGTAGTAGCCGTGGCGCGTCGGCGACGGGCCGTGGCCGAGCTCGCTCGGCCCGTGCGCCCAGGTGTCGCCGGCCACCATCGCGCCCGGCACGTACGCCTGCACGTCGTCGAGGCTGTTCGCCGCCGACGGCACCAGCTCCGGCGGCGTGAGCTGCAGCGCGAAGACCGTGTCGCGCCCCCACGCCGCCGGGTTCTTGATCTCCGCCGGCCCGCTGCCGTCGCCGCGCGCGATCGCGAACATCGACGCCGGCGTGCCGGTCCGCGTGAAGAACGTCAGGAACGGGTGCTGGCCGGCGTCGCCCGGCAGGGTCACCCAGCCGCCGTTGCCGAGCGCGATCGCGCCGCGCACGAGCACCTGATCGTTGTCGAGCGTCGCGCCGCGCGACGTCGTCAGCGCCAGCTCCGGCTCGTCGGCGAGCGCGACCGGCAACGCCGCGTAGAAGGCGAACTTGAACATCAGCGCGCCGGTCTGCTTGGCGACCGCGAGCGGCACGTTCGGGTTGTCGCGGTACTCGGCGCGCGGCAGCGTCGTCACCGGCTGCACGAGGCCGGCCGGGAACGAGAACGACCCGGTCGCCGTCTCGGGGAGCTGCACCATCGGCGACCAGCTCACGTAGCCGAGGTGGGTGAAGCCGCGATCGGGCCGCGCGTGCTCGCACAGCTCCAGCTCGAACACCGGCCACTCGTGATCGGGGGCCGACTCCTGCGACAGCGTGTCGACGCGGCGCAGGCGGATCGTGACCTGGATCGACGCCAGCGTGCCGTCGACCGCCTCGCCGTGGAAGACGACCCGCTCGCCCATCGCCAGCCGCGTGCGCACGCCGGCGCGCTCGAGCTCGACGTCCGGGCCGATCACGCCGTCGTCGGTGCGCGTCGAGCTGAGGAAGCGCACGCGATCGACGCTCGCCGTGAGCTGGCCGCACGGCGTGGTCGCCAGCGGCGCCGTCCAGCGCAGGCCGGTGATCGCCTCGTTCGTCAGCGTGCCGGGGCCGGTGCCGTTCGGCGCCCACGGCGGGTTGCCGCCGATGCCGGCGACCGCCGCCCACGAGCCCATGTTGCCGTTCCAGTTCCCGGAGTTCGCGTCCCAGCCGCCGCCGCGCCGTGGCTCGCCGTCGGCGCCGGCGTCGGGCTCGTCGCGCCCGCGGTCGCGGGACGGATCGGCGCCACAGGCGATCCCCAGGATCGCCGCCGTGGACAGGGCCAGCGTGCGCCGCATCGGACGAAGCCAGGATTGCACGACTCGTACCGCGCGCGTCGACGAGGTTCGTGGCGGTTGTGCGGCGCGGGTGATGGCTGGAGCCATCGGTGCAGGCGCGCGGCATCAGCAGCGGCGCCCGAGGCAGCCCGAGAGCCGGGTGTATAGTCGGCGCGATGCCCGTCGACGGCACCGGCAGCGCAGGCAGCGGGACCGGGACGGTCATCCTCGACCGCACAGGTCGGGAGCTGTCGTACCAGCGCCTCTCGGTCACCGTCGTCGGCGGCGTCGATCTCGGCCGCAGCGCGCAGTCGGAGGACGGCGAGATCTCGATCGGCACCGCGGCCGGCAACGACCTCACGCTGACCGATCCGTCGGTGTCGCGGCACCACTGCGTGCTCGCGGTGCGGCCGCGCGGCTACCAGCTCAGCGACCTCGGCAGCACGAACGGCACCCTCGTCGCCGGCGTCGGCGTCGAGCGCGCGTGGGTGAAGCCGGGCGCGCAGCTCGAGCTCGGCCAGACCCGCCTGCGCGTCGACGTCCTCGACGATCGCGTGCGCGAGCCGCTCGCCTCCGAGGAGCGGTGGGGCCGGGCGCTCGGCCGCAGCCCCGGCATGCGCCGCATCTTCGCGCTCCTGCCGCGGCTGGCGGCGTCCGACTCGACGGTGCTCATCGAGGGCGAGACCGGCACCGGCAAGTCGCTGCTCGCCGAGGTGCTGCACGACGCCAGCGCGCGCCGCGCCGCGCCGTTCATGGTGCTCGACTGCGGCGCGATCCCGCCGGCGCTGATCGAGAGCGAGCTGTTCGGCCACGAGAAGGGCGCGTTCACCGGCGCGGCGTCGGCCCGGCGCGGCGTGTTCGAGGCGGCGAGCGGCGGCACCGTCTTCCTCGACGAGATCGGCGAGCTGCCGCTCGAGATGCAGCCGAAGCTCCTGCGCGCGCTCGAGGACCGCGTGGTGCGGCGGGTCGGCGGCAACGAGTCGACGCGCCTCGACGTCCGCGTGATCGCCGCGACCAACCGCGACCTCCGCCAGGAGGTGAACCGCGGCCGCTTCCGCAGCGACCTGTTCTACCGGCTCTACACCGTGCGCCTGCGGGTGCCGCCGCTGCGCGAGCGCCGCGAGGACATCGGCGTGCTCGCCGCGCACTTCTACGGCCAGTTCGCCGGCGACGCGAGCGCGGCGCCGCCCGCGGAGCTGCTCGCCGACTGGCTCAAGCGCGACTGGCCGGGCAACGTGCGCGAGCTGCGCTCCGCCGTCGAGCGCGCGGTCCTCCTCGACGATCCGACGGTGTGGGCCGAGATCTCCAGCACGATCTCGCTGCCGGCCGGCGCCTCCGCCGGGCGCGCCGTCGACTTCGACGACGCGGTCTCGTTCCGCGTCGCCAAGGAGCGCGCGGTGGCCGAGTGGGAGCGCGCGTGGGTGCGCGAGCTCGTCAGCCGCCACGACGGCAACCTGTCGCGCGCGGCCCGCGCCGCCCGCATGGATCGCAACCACCTGCGCGAGCTGCTCCGCCGCCACGGCGTCTCCGCCGCCGACGACTGACGCGACTCACAGGGTTGGCCAGAATGCCAACCCTTCCGTCGATCGATCGGGCCCGAGGAGGATCTCGGGACCGATCTCGGTCAGAGCAACCCCGGCCCGAGCTGCGCTCGGAGCCTCACTCGTCGTCGGTGCGCTGGGCGACCTGCCAGAGCTCGCGGAACTTCTCGCGCACGTAAGGAGCGAGCTGCTCGGCGTAGTCGGCGGGGAGCCGGTTCACCGCGATCAATCGCATCACGTCGGTGAGGTCCTGCATCCGGTGGGGGGCGGTCATCCCGGACGCGAGCTTCAGCTCGATGAGGGTCTGCTGCGAGATCACTCGGTACTTCTCGCCTGCGATCGAGGCGTGCTTCGGCTCGGGGATCGCGACCGGCTTCGGCTGGCCGTCGCCCGGGAAGTCGCCGGCGATGAGGAAGTCGATCTTGACGTTGTGGACCGTGTCGCGAATCGCCTTGCCCCCGGCCCGCAGGTTCACGTAGCCGCGGCCGAGCCACCGCGCCTTGAACGCCTCGAGTCCAGCGCGAGTGACGATGAGATAGACGTCCTCGGTGGCCCGCACGAAGCCGTGGACACCGAGGCTCAGGGCGCCCGCGAGCGCGTAGTCGATCCCGGCCTCCTCGAACCGTCTGGCGATCTCCTCGGCCGCCAGATGAACCGGAGACTTCCCCATGAAGAACGCTCCCACGAAGTCGAGAACCTCATCGACCCGGCGATCGAGCGCGCGACCTTCGAGCCCATCCATCCATGTCACCGTAGCACGCGGGACGCGACGTTCCGCGACCCCAGGCGGCGCGCGGTGTGGCTCGCCGACCGTGCTAGCTTGGCCTGGTGACCTCGAGGGCACCGCCAGGGTCGGTGACCGACGCAGCCGCACCGGCATCGCTGCCGCTGGCGCCGCGGTCGCGCGCACTGGCGGCCGGCACCGTGCTCGACGGCTACGTCGTCGATCGGCTGGTCGCGCGCGGCGGCTTCGGCGAGGTCTACCGCGCCGTCGACGCCGCCAGTGGCCGGCCGGTCGCGCTCAAGGTGATGCACGCCGAGCTGTGCGCGACGCCGTCGGCCGTCGCCCGCTTCCTTCGCGAGGCGGAGGTGATGGTGCGCATCCGCCACCCGAACGTCGTCGAGCTGCGGTCGACCGGCACCGTCGACGATGGCCGCCCGTACCTCGCGATGGAGTGGCTGGCCGGCACCGATCTCGGCCGCGTCGTCGCCGAGCAGGGCCGCCTCGCGCCGGCGCGCGCGCTCGCCGTCCTCGAGCCGGTGGCCGCCGCGCTCACCGCCGCCCACGCCGGCTCCATCATCCACCGCGACGTCAAGGCCTCGAACGTGCTGCTCGCCGACGCCGGCGGCAGCGAGCGCGTCGTCCTCCTCGACTTCGGCGTCGCCAAGCTGGCCGCCCCCGACGTCCTCGAGCTGACCACCTCGCGCCAGATCATCGGCACGCCGCTCACCATGGCGCCCGAGCAGATCGCCGGCGCGCCGGTCGACGTCCGCACCGACGTCTACGGCCTCGGCGTGCTCGCCTACCACCTGCTCACCGGCCGCCTGCCGTTCGAGGACGAGTCGCCGACGGTGGTCCAGTACCTCCACGCCCACGCGCGCCGGCCGCGGGTGTCGGCGCTGGCGCCGGTCGCGCCGCGCGTCGACGAGGTGCTCGCCCGCGCGATGGCGATCGACCCCGGCCAGCGGTTCGCCGACCCGCTCGCGTTCGTCGCCGCGCTGCGCGCCGCCTTCGCCGCGGCCGCCACCGACGCCGCCGATGGCGCGCCCGCCGCCGAGCCCGCGCTCGAGCCTCGCCCCGCGGTCGGCGTCCTCGTCGAGGTCCGCGCCGCCGCCGACGCGCTCGAGGATCCCGACGACGCGCTGGTCGCCGACCTCGCCGACGTCCTCGCGCTCGCCGAGGAATCCCTCGCCGCCGCCGGCCTCGCCCCCGTCATCCAGGGCGGCAACCTCGTCCTCCACGGCCGCGCCGTCGCGCCGCCGGAGGAGCTCACCGCCGCCCGCGCCGCCGCCGTCGCGCTCGCCCGCCGGCTCGCCGATCAGCTCGCCGCCCGTCCCGGCGGCGATCCCCGCGTCGGCTTCGTCGTCGTCGCCCACGCCGCGACCGCGCTGTGCGCCGGCGAGCAGCTCCGCGGCGGCGAGCTCGCCGACCTCGCCGACTGGCTCCCCGATCCCGAGGTGCGCGGCGCCGTCGCCACCCGGGCCGCCCTCGACGGCCTGCCCATCCTCGGCGCCGCCGTCTCCGACTCCCGCGTCCGCCGCGTCTGAGCCGATCTCGCGCGACGGCCCGCTCCGACGCGGGCGACCCGCCGAAAATGCCGAGGGCGGCCGCGCGGGCCGCCCTCGATGCCTTCCGCGCGCCGCGGCGCCGCTACTTGTTGCTCTGGTCGTTCGCGCGCTTGAGGATCAGGAACTCGACGCGTCGGTTCTTGGCCCAGGCCTGCTCGGTGTGGCGCCGGTCGATCGGCTGCGTCTCGCCGTAGCCCTGGCCCTGCAGGCGGCTGGCGTCGATCCCCTTGTCGACCAGGTACGCGACGACCGCCTTGGCGCGCTTGTCGCTGAGGTCGAGGTTGTAGGCGTCGTTGCCGCGCTCGTCGGTGTGGCCCTGGACCTCGACGAGGTTGATGTCCGGGTTGCCGGCGAGCGTCGCCGCGACCGCGTCGAGGATCGGGTACGACTCCGGCTTGATGATCGCCTTGTTGTACTCGAAGTAGACCTTGTCGAGGATCTCGATCTTGGTGTCGGTCACGACCACGCGTCCGTGATCCGGACAGCCGTCGTCGTCCTCGAAGCCGTTGCGGGTCTCCGGCTCGTTCGGGCACTTGTCGTCGACGTCGAGGATCTTGTCCTTGTCGTTGTCCGGATCCGGGCAGCCGTCCTCGTCCTCCCAGCCGTCCTTGTCCTCGGGGTCGTTCGGGCACAGGTCGTCGACGTCGAGGATGCCGTCCTGGTCGTTGTCGGGATCCGGGCAGCCGTCCTCGTCCTGGAACTTGTCGAAGTCCTCCGGATCGTCGGGGCACTGGTCGACGTCGTCGAGCAGGCCGTCGCCGTCGCGGTCGTTCTTGTTGCCCTCGGGGCAGCCGTCCTCGTCCTCGAAGCCGTCCTTGTCCTCGGGGTTGAGCGGGCACTTGTCGTCGACGTCGAGGATGCCGTCCTTGTCGTTGTCCGGCTCGGGGCAGCCGTCCTCGTCCTCGAAGTTGTCGAAGTCCTCCGGGTCGTTCGGGCAGTCGTCGACGTCGTCCTTGAGGCCGTCGCCGTCGCGGTCGCCGATGTTCGGCTCGAACACGATGCCGATGAACGCGCGCGCCTTCGGGTTGCCGGCGTTGCCGGGCATGATCCCGGTGCCGCCGCCGAGGGTGAGGAACGAGTTGCGCGCCAGGTAGACCTTGATGCCGGCGATCGCCTCGAGCGGGAAGTAGTTGTCGCCGCCGACCGGCATCGCGCCGAGCACCTCGCCGACCAGGTCGAACTTCTGCGGCGACACCGCGTAGGCGAGCGCGAGGCCGACCGGCAGCTCGGTGCCGGTGTCGAACGACTTGCCGGTCTGGTTCAGGTTCGGCGACGGCGGGTTGTCGGCCGGGAACGCGGTCGCGTCGTCGACGAACGTGGTCGTGCCGGTGTGGATGCGGACGCCGGCGTTGAGCGCGGCGCGGAACCGCCGGTCGACGCCGAACTCCTTGTCGAGGATGAGCTCGATCTCCGGCGTGATCTTGTCGTCGCCGAGGAACTGGTGGTCCTTGCTGGTGGTCGGCAGGTAGAGCGTGCCGATCAGGCCGAGGCCGATGCGCGGGCCGCGCGTCGTCTTGAGGAAGCGGGTCTTCAGGTGGAGGGCGACGTTGCCGAGGCCCTGGCCCGAGATCTTGAACCGCTCGTCGTCGTTCGGCGTGCCGGGGTCGCCCTCGAAGTCGGGGCCGCGGTCGCCGGAGACGACCACGAACGGCACCGCCGCGCCGAGCTCGAGCTCGGCGGGCCCGAACTTGAAGCCGACCGCGCCGATCAGCGTCGGCGAGATGACGTTGTCGATCGACATCGTCGTGTCGGCGTCGCCCGACAGCTCGAGCAGCTTGTAGCCCCAGTCCGTCACCAGGCCGAACGACAGCTCGTGGTTGCCCAGCACCTGCGACGCGTTGAGCGTCAGGTAGCCGCGCGAGTCCATCGCCGGATGGAACGGGTTGATGTTGACGTCGCCCGCCTGGGCCCGCGCCGCCATGGGCGCGATCGCCAGGGTGGCGAGCGCCGGCAGCACGGCGAGCAGGGGTCGACGCCAGAACGATCGGGACAGTTGCATGGGGCCTCCGGCCAGAGATCCGAGCCGAAATCGTGCAGGTACTGGGCAGACAGGGCCCCGCACCGCCTTACCTCAAGGGATGCCCTGAGTTACACCAGGCGCGGCGAGGGGTCAACGAAGCGGGGTCAGAGCCGCGGGCTCGACGCCCGACGCCCGGTTGGTGCCGCCGCGCCCCGCCCCGGTTACACGGCCGAAACTGCGAGGGGCCGGCGCGTGGCCGGCCCCTGGTCGACGGCGCGAGCCGGCGGTCACTCCGCCGGGTCGATGCCCTGCTTCAGGCACTGCTGCCGGAGCAGCGTCTGCCGGGTCGGGACCAGCTTGTAGTAGGTCTTCGCCTTCGCCGCGTTCTTCACGTTGCAGGCGGCGAGGCCGGCGATCGTGTACGCGCGGATCTTGCCGCTGGCGTCGGCGCCCTTGCCGGCCTGCTCGGCGAGCGTGAGCGCGCGGCCCCACTGGCTGGCCTTGGCCGCGGAGTCGGCGTCGTTGAGGAGCTGCTGCCAGTCGCCGGACGGCGGCGGCTCGACGTGGGTCTCGTGGGTCTCGTGCGTCTCGCTCGAGCCGCCGCCGGTGCCGGGCCCCGGGTTGTGCGCCGTCTCGTCCTCGCACGGGACCTTCTCGATCGCGTCCTTGGCGTCGGGGAAGGTGTTGCCTGCGGTGATCGCGAGGCGCTTCACGTCGGCGCACCGCTTCAGCTTCGCCAGCGTCTTCGCGTTGGCGACGCGCGCCGAGATGAACTCGTCGTGGAGCTGGTCGTACGCGGTGCGCGCCTGGTTCTTGTAGACCGAGTCGGTCGAGATGTTGTCGAACGCCTCGACCGCGCGCTCGTAGGCCTTGGCCGACGCCGCGTCGGTGAAGTTCTTGAACTCGGCGGCGTTGGTCGACTCGCGGCTGGCCTGGTCGGCGATCGCCTTGGCGTCGGCGTTGCCCGGGTCGAGCTTGAGGGCGGCCTGCGCCTTCTGGCTCGCCTTGTCCCAGTCGCTGGCGTTGACCGCCGCCTTGGCGTCGGCGATCGCCGCGGCCACCGCCGCGCTGTCGACGGCCGGCGCGCCGGTGCCGGGGCCGGTCGCGACCATCGCGGAGCCGGCGGCGGAGCCCGCCGAGCCGGTGGCGGAGCCGGCCGGGCCCGTCGCCGAGCCGGGCCCCTCGGAGCCGGTGCCCATCGCGACCGCGCTGCCGGCGGAACCGCCCGCCGCCGCCGAGCCCGGGCTCGGCGAGCCCGACGACCCGCCGCTCGCGCCGGACGGTCCGCCCTTCGCCGCCACCGTGTCCGCGTGCGTGCCGCTGCTCTTCTTGCCGCCGCTCGCCACCATCACGACGACGACGACCGCCGCGACCGCGCCGAGGCCGAGCAGCCCAAACAGCCACTTCTTGCTGCCGGCCTGCGGGACGTCGACGACCTGCGCGTCGCGCCCGAACAGGAAGTCCTCGCCCGGCTCGACGAAGCGCAGGCGCACGTGGCCGAGATCGATCGTGTCGCCGCGGCGCAGCTCGACCTTGCCGTAGTCCTCGCCGTTGACGCGGACGCCGTTGGCCGACTGCATGTCCTCGATCGAGAACCGCCCGGCGCCGTCGCGGAGGATCTGCGCGTGGTTGCGGCTGATCGATCGATGGTTGATGACGATGTCGTTGTCCTCGGTGCGGCCGATGACCATCGGCGACTTCGTGATCGCGAACTCGCGGCCGGCGAAGTTCGACGACAGCACGACGAGGCGCGCCGGCGCCTGCGCCGCGGGCGCGGCGGCAGGGGCGGCGGCGGCGGCCGCGGCCCGGCGGGCCGGATCGGTGTCGGCCAGCGCCATCGGCTGCGAGACCGGCTGGGGCGGCGGCGCCATGCCGAGCGCGCCGAGCGCCGCCGGATCGAGGCGCTCGATCGGCTGCGTGCGCGCGTCCTCGGAGAAGCTGGCGTTCGCGGGCTGCTCGGCGCCCTCGGCCTTGAGCTCGATCAGGTAGTCGCCGATCTGCACCCGGTCGCTCACGCTGAGCTGGACCTTCTGCATGATCCGCGTGCCGTTGACCTTGACGCCGTTGTAGCTGCCGAGGTCCTCGATCGCGACCGACCCGTTGGCGCGGCTGATCTTGGCGTGCTTGCGCGAGACGTTGCGCTCGGTCAGGCGGATCGTGTTGCCCTCCTTGCGCCCGATCGTGATCTCGTCGCGAATGAGGGGAACGACGGTGGTCTTACCCTCGTCATCCTGGATGACTAGCTTGAACATCTCGGATCTCCCCGCGCTAACCGTTCAAAAAGGCTAGCGATTCGTCGGGCCTTCTGTCAAGGACGGGCTGGGTCCCTCGCAACCTCACTTGGACCCCAGCCACTGCTGCGCCGTTTGGTAAGCCACCCGAAGCTGATGGTCGTCGTCTCCCCGGGCGCCGAGTATGTCACGGTTCCCGGGCGGGGAGGCGGTGGCGCCGCCGGCTTCCGACCCGCTGCCGCTGCCTGCCACGATCACCTCCGGCTCGAACTCCGGCACGTCGAGATCGGGGGTGATCCCGCGGCCTTCCACCTCGTGGCCGGCGGGGGTCAGGTAGTGGTGGGTCGTGAGCTTGAGGCCGCTGCCGTCGGTCAGGTCGAAGTAGGTCTGGATCGCGCCCTTGCCGTAGGTCTTGTTGCCGAGGACGGTGGCGCGGTGGTGGTCCTGGAGCGCGCCGGCCAGGATCTCGGCGGCCGACGCGGTCTGCGCGTTGACGAGGAGGATGAGGCGCTGGCGAGTGCCCGGGCCGCCGCGGTGCGCCTCGTGGGTCTCGACCTCCGGGCCGCGGCCGCGGATGGTGACGATGGTGCCCTCGTCGAGGAACAGGTCGGCGACGGCGATCGCCTGATCGACGAGCCCGCCGGAGTCGGTGCGCAGGTCGAGGATGATGACCCGGTCGGCGGCCTGCTTCGCCAGGTCCGCGAGCGCGCCGGTGACGTCGGTGGCGGTCGCCTCCTGGAAGCGTCGGATGGCGAGGTAGCCGATGCCGGCGTCGAGCTTCTCCGCCTGCACCGACGGGACCTTCACCTGGCGGCGCGTGAGCGTCGTCGTCGCCGGCGCGCCGCCCGGGTGGAGGTACTCGACGGTGACGGTGGTGCCGGCGTCGCCGCGCAGCCGCAGGTCCCAGTAGCGCTCGTCCTTGTCGCCGGCGCCCGCGCTGTCGGGGCCGACGGTGGGCGCGCCGTCGACGGCGAGGAGGCGATCGTCCTCGACGAGGCCGGCGGCGGCCGCGGGCGAGCCGGGCAGCACCTCGTCGACGATCGGCCACGGCTTGGCGTCGGGCATGGCGTCGTCGGGGCCGCCCGGGCCGAGCACGAGGCCGACGCCGGGGAACTCGCCCTCGGTGTCCTCGCGCAGGCGGCGGTAGTCGGCCGGCGAGAAGAACGCCGAGTAGTTGTCGAGGCTCTCGAGCATGCCGTGGGCGGCGGCGTAGAGGAGCTGGCGCTCGTCGACCGGCTCGACGTACTGGCTCTGCACGTACGTGAGCGCCTGGGCGAACGTGTCGAGCGTGCGGTAGCGCGTGGCCTCGGGGCTGCGCGGGGCCGCGTGGGCCGCGACGGTCGCGGCGACCGCGCACCCGGCGGCGAAGGCAGCGACGTGCGACGCACGTGACATCGACGCGATGGTAACGCGGCGGCGACGCTCGCGCTAACGCAGCCGCGGCTGTGAGCGCGCCCACCAACCTCGGTTCGCCCGGCCTCTCCCGTCGCGGCGGGCCGCCCGCGGAGCGCCTGTCGTCTGTCTACTCCGCCGCGGACCCGCCGCGGCGTCCTCCCTCGCGGCGGGCCGCGCGCGGAGGCACGGCCTCGCGTGAGGTAAGGTGCGGCCCATGGCCGAGACCGAGCTCGTCGTGCGCATGGTGGGGCCGAAGGAGGCCGCCACGACCGTGGTGCTGCTGCACGGCTTCGGTGCCGGCGGCGACGACCTGGTGCCGCTCGGCCGCGAGATCGGCGTGGCCGGCGTGCGCTACCTCTTCCCGGCCGCGCCGCTCGCGCTCGATCCGCACGGCGACTCGCGCGCCTGGTGGATGATCGACGTCGAGCGGCTGATGACCCGCCCGGCGGAGCGGCTGATCGACGAGCAGCCGGACGGGCTGCCGCCGGCGCGGGCGCTGATCTCCGGCCTGCTCGATCGCCTCGAGGCCGACGGCGCGGGCCGCATCGTCCTCGGCGGCTTCTCGCAGGGTGCGATGCTGTCGCTGGACGTGGCGCTCCACCGCGAGCGGCCGCTGGCCGGCCTGGCCCTCATGTCCGGGACGCACATCAATGCGTCCGCGTGGAAGCCGCGGCTGGCCCGGCTGCGCGGCGTGCCGATCTTCATGTCGCACGGCACGCGCGACCCGCTGCTGCCGTTCGTCATCTCGCGCGGGCTGCGCGATCAGCTCGCCGCCGCCGGCGCCGAGCTCGACTGGGTCGAGTTCCCCGGCGGCCACGAGATCCCGCGCCCGGTCCTCGCCGGCCTCACCCGCCTCGTCTCTCGCATCGCCTCCGCCCCGCCCGCCGCGCCCTGACCCTCTCGCGCTGGGGTCTCCTCCCGCCGCAATTGCCCACGTGCGTAATTCCGCCGCGGGCGAGCTCCTGCGCTCCGAGCGTAGCTCGGGCCGGGGGTTGCTCCGACCGAGATCGGTCCCGAGGTCCTCCTCGGGCCCGATCGATCGACGAGAGGGTTGGCATTCTGGCCAACCCTCCGGGCAACCGCCAGGTCGCGCAGGCGTGCGTGTTACGATCGAGGCCGTGACGCAGCTCGCGCGCCAGCGCTTCTCGTTCGAGGACTACCTCGACCTCGAGGTGGACAGCCGGGTCAAGCACGAGTTCCTCGACGGGCAGGTCTGGGCGCTGTCGGACGGCAGCCCCGATCACGCGGCCATCGCCGCCACGATCATCCGGCTGCTCGGGCAAGCACTGTCGGGCAAGCGGTGCCGCGTCTTCACGTCGGACCTCCGCATCCGGGTGTCGAAGACCGGCCTCGGCACGTATCCCGACGCATCCGTCATCTGTGGATCCGTGGAGCTCGACCCCGCGGACCCTCGCGGGCACACGGCGCTCAACCCGACCGTCCTGGTCGAGGTCCTGAGCCCGTCGACGGCGGGCTACGACCGCGGCGAGAAGCTCGCGCACTACCAGACGATCGACACCCTTCGCGAGGTGATGCTCGTCGCCCACGACGAGCGCCGCGTCGACCTCTGGCGCCGCCTCGGCGACCACTGGACCCAGCTCACCTTCGGCGCCACCGACACCGTGACGCTCACCAGCCTCGCCTGCACCCTCCCCGTCGCCGACCTCTACTTCGACCCCCTCGCCTGACCCTTCGCGACCGGAGTCTCGGCGGCGGCGCCGCCGCGCTCGAACACGACGTGCGCACCGTCGGGGCCGTCGTCCGCGTCCCACGGCGCCCAGTCGCGCATGGCGTCCTCGAGCTGGGTGGTTGTCAGACGGCCAGCGAGGAGCCGGACGAGGTACTGGAGGTCTCCCACCTCATGATCGGGCTCGCTCTCGCGGCCGTGGCGCGCAGCGTCCTCGATCGCGATCTCGACCGGGTCCTCGTTGGGTGGTCGCTGCGCTCGGGCGCTGTGGCTCTTCTTCACGGTGCTCGTGGGGCGCTTCGTCGGCATGGCGGTGGCGACGCTAGCGCACGACGAGCGAAGCGGGAGCTCCTTCAGGAGACGTTGCGCCAGCGGCGGACCCACTCGGGGCGGAGCGGCGTGGAGAGCTGCCACTCGATCGTGATCGGGCGCTCGCCGTGGTGGCTCACCGGTTCGACTGCGCCGAGGTAACGGAACGGGTTGGTCACGCCGCGGACGTCCTTCTTGGTCTCGCGCACGAGCAAGAGCGATGTGACGCCGAGCCGCGCGCCGTCGAGGTGTCGCTGCCCCTCGCGGTCGTCGAGCCGTGTGTCCGCCTTCGACTGCCAGTGGAAACGAGTCTCGCCGAGCGGGAAGTCCTGGTACTTCAGGTGCTCGTGCGCGTCACCCTTGTCGAGCGTGACGAGCAGCAGGTCGAAGCGTCCGCTGCCCACGGCCTCGACGCCCGTGTAGAAGCGCCGGTAGTAGCCCTCCTCGCGCGTCACCGCGTGGAAGGCAGCGCTCAGCTCGATGTCGCGGTACTCGCCGTGCACGAGGAGCGGGATGTCCGCCGCCAGAGGCTCACTGCGAGGCAGCCGGTCCGCGCGCGTCTTCAGCACCGGCAGGAGCTGGCTCAGCTCGTCGCGCACCAGCGCATCGTCCGCCCACCGGACGAACGTCTGCTCGAGGTTCGACGCCTCCCGCCCGTAGATCACGGCGAACAGCATCCCGGCCGCCCGCTGCTCGACCGTCGAGCCGGGGAGATCGAGCGCGAGCAGCCGCTCCCACGCGCCGAGCCGGAGCGCATCGGTGACATGGAGCAGCTTGCCGATGCGCGCCAGGCGGTGCGCGTCGACGCCGGCGAGCGGCGGGACGAGACCGACGTCGGCGCGCACCGACGTCCAGCTTCGGTCGCCGGCGTAGACGTCGCCAAGCTCCGCCTCGGTCTCGGCGAGGAAGTCGGCGAGCGTCCAGCCCGCGTCGCGATGATCGCGGAGCAGCTCGCGGATGCTGCGCACGTCGGTCGGGATCGCGGCGCTGATGCGGGCGAGCAGGTCGGCCTGCGAGCGCTCCTCGAAGCGCATCACGCAGCCGGACGGCAGGCGGCCGAACCCGTGCTTGACGAACTCGCGCAGCTCGCGCGGCGTCTGGCCGAGCAGCGCGCGCAGGTGGCGATCGAAGCGGAAGCGCGGGTGCTGCCGGCCGGTGACATCGAAGACGGTGAGGATGTCCTTGTCGCGCGTGCGGCGCAGGCCGCGGCCGAGCTGCTGGAGGAAGACCGTCGCACTCTCCGTCGGGCGGAACAGGAACAGCGTGTTGACGTCGGGGATGTCGACGCCTTCGTTGAACAGGTCGACGACGCAGAGGACCTGCACCTTGCCGGTCGTGAGATCGTCCTTGGCGGCGTCGCGTTCGGCGCGCGAGGTCTCGTCGGTCAGCGGGCGGGCGGACAGCCCCGCGTCGCGCGCGAGCCGCTCGGCGACGACCTGCGCATGCGCCTTGTCGACACAGAACGCGAGCGCACGCACCGCGGATGGGCGGGCGACGTGCTCGCCGACCGCGCGCACGACGGCGCGAACCCAGAGCTCGGCCGCGGTGACCAGCCGCTGCGACAGGTCCGATTCGACGTAGCCGCCGTTCCACCTGACGTCGGCGAGGTCGAGGCCGTCGACGTCGAGCACGAAGTAGCGGAAGGGCGCGAGGATCTGCTGCTGGATCGCGTCCCAGACCCGGAGGTTGCCGATGTACGGCCTCGGGAAGTGGTGCTCGTAGATCCGCCCGTCTGCGCGCTCCGGCGTGGCGGTGAGGCCCACGAGCTGTTGCGGCCGCAGGCGCTGGAGGAGCTGCTCGTAGCTCGCCGCCGCGGCGTGGTGCACCTCGTCGACGATCACGTGATCGAAGCGATCCGGGGCCAGGTCGTCGGCGCCGGCGAGGGTCTGCACCATCGCGAATACGTGCCGGAAGATCTTCGGCGTGTGGCCGTCGCCCCACAGCTCGCCGAATCCCTTCAGCTGGAGGACGTCGCGGAACATGGTCCGGGCCTGTTCCAGGATCTCGCGGCGATGGGCGACGAACAGCAGCGAATCCACGGCGCCGGAGGAGCGCAGCGACTGGTAGTCGAATGCGGCCATGAGCGTCTTGCCGGTGCCGGTGGCGGCGACGATCAGGTTGCGAGTGCGCCCGAGCGCGCGCGCGGCCTCCAGCTCGCGCAGCACGGGCTTCTGCCAGTCCTTCGGCTCGAGGTCGTAGGTGCGGAAGCCGAGATCGCGCTCGGGCTCGGCGAGCGCGCGGCCGAGGTGGATACGCGCCCGCTCGCTGCCGTCGAACGGCACGAACTTGTCGGCGTCGGCCCAGTATGACTCGAACACGTCCGCCATCTCGCCGAGGAGCGCCGGTTGGTCGGCCTGCGCGATCCGGACGTTCCACTCGAGACCCTCGGTCTGGGCGGCGTGGGACAGGTTCGACGAGCCGACGTACGCCGTCGAGTAGTCGCTGTCGCGGTGGAAGATCCACGCCTTCGCGTGCAGGCGCGTCGACGAGTCGTCGTACGAGACGCGGACTTCGGCGCCCAAGCGGTGGAGCAGCTCGATCGCCTTGGCGTCGGTGGCGCGCATGTAGGTCGTGGTCAGCACGCGCAGCGAGCGGCCACGCGCGCGGTGGGCCTCGATGAGCGCGCGGAACTTGTCGAGGCCGCTCAGCTTGATGAACGAGCAGAGGAGAGAGATGCGATCGGCGCTGTCGAACTCGCTCGCGAGGTGGTCGAGGACGCTCTCGCCGTGCGCGTTGGTGATGAGTCCCGACGACAGCAGCGAGCCGCGCGGTGCGGTGACGGGCGCGGCCTGATCGCGCGTGATCCGCGGCGCGAGGCCCTTGAGGAGCGCGCGGCGCAGCTCGAGTTCACCCGCGCGGAAGGCCTTTTCTCCGGCGAGCTGGTGGAGGATTCGCTGGGCGATCTCGAGCTTGTCGCCCGTGTCGCGCTTGCTGCGAATGGCGATCGCCACCGCGTCGCGCACCATCGTGACCAGTTGCTCGTCGATCTCCGTCGACGCCGTGACCTCGACGCGATGCGCGGCGTGGGAGGTCGCGATGCGCGCGAGCTTCTCGGCGAGGGCGTCGGTGACGACCTCGTCGTAGGCTCCGGCGGGGAGTTCGCCGGGAGACCGGCGCCACAGCGGCACCGACCGATGATACGCGCACGCGGGCTGGTCAGGGAGGAGCGCTCCGCCGTGCCGACGCTGTCCACCACGGCGATCGCGAGCATCGAGCGGAAGACCGTGGGCTCGCCGGATCGGTGGCGCGGACAGGTGCCGGTGAAGACGGAGTGCGGGTGGCGGTCGAGGTCGTGCTCGACCCGGCGACGCCTCATCCGCTGGTCGCCTACTACTGCCCCCAGCAACGGTTGCAGCGGTACGTCTTGCCGCCGGCACGGCTCAAGAAGGTGAGCCCGTATCGGCCGTAGGGCGGCGGGTCAGGGGAGGAGGAGGAGCTTGCCGTCGGACATGGAGCGGACGTAGGAGGGGAGGGCGGAGGGGGCGTCGCG
>DASZXE010000999.1:0-2586 GCA_035546475.1 Kofleriaceae bacterium | reverse complement strand
GGCCGCTTCGACCTCGGCGGCCTGGCGGCCGGCCGCTACCGCCTGCAGCTCGCCGGCGCCGGCGTCTTCACCGCCGAGGTGCGCTTCGTGCCGGTGCCCACCGACGAGCTGCGGCTCGTGCTCGCGCGCCGCGTCGCGATCGTCGGCCGCGTGCTCGACGGCGGCGCCGGCTCGCCGAACGTGGTCGTCGCCGTCGACGGCGACGCGATCGGCGAGGTGCGCACCACGGTCACCGCCAACGACGGCACCTTCGGCTTCGCCGACCTGCCCGAGGGCACCTACCGCGTGTGGGGCGGCAAGGAGGACCTGACCGCGCGCGCGCAGGCCGCGCCCCGGCTCGGCCGCGGCCCGTTCCCCGACGTCGCGCTCTACCTCGAGCCCGCCACGATCGTCGTCGGCAAGGTCGTCGATCGCGAGACCGGCGCCGGCCTCGAGGCGGCCGTCATGCTGACCCCGCAGGGCGACGACGCCGGCGACCCCGACGACCCCGCCGACACCGACGAGGCGCCGCGGTTCGCGCGCACCGACGCGACCGGCGTCTTCCGCGTCGAGGGCGTGCCGAACGGCCGCTGGACCGCCGACGCGTGGGCGCCCGGCTGGATCGCCGCCGGCCAGAGCGACTTCGCCGCCGGGCGCGCGAACCCGACGATCGAGCTGGTGCCGGGCGGCGTCGTCGAGGGCAAGGTCGTCGACGGCACGGGCCGCCCGGTCGCGGGCGTGAGCGTCAGCGCGCTGTCGGCGAGCGGCGGGCACGAGGTGTCGGAGGCCGCCGCCGACGAGCAGCTCCGCCGGTTCTCCGGCCGATCGCTGCGCACGCTGGCCGGGTACACCGGCGCCGCGAGCGCGAGCGCGGCCGGTGGGACGGCGAGCGCGCCCGCGGTCGCCGACGACGCGGGCTTCCTCGCGCGCGGCGAGCTGGGCGTGATGCTCGGCCCGATCCCGTACCCGCCCGCCGTCGCCGGCAGTGGCCTGGTGCGGACCGCGGCGATCGTCGAGGACACGACCGGCGCGGGGGCCGGCGCGGGCCCGGGCTCCGGCTCCGGCTCCGGCTCCGGCTCGGCAGCGGGCGCGGGCAGCGGTGCGCCCGCCGCGCGCATCGGCGTCTCGCCGTCCGCCGTCGCGCCGATCGACGTCGATCCGGCGTACCAGCCCACCTGGACCACCGGCGACGACGGCGCCTTCCGCCTGGTCGGCGTCCCCGCCGGCACCTGGATCGCCTACGGCCTCGCGCCGGCCCACCCTCCCGCGCGCAGCCGACGCCTCACGCTCCGCCTCGGCCAGACCGTCGCCGGCGTCGAGCTGCGGCTCGTCGACGGCGTCTTCGTCGCGGGCCGCGTCACCGACCAGCGCGGCGAGCCGGTGGCCGGCGCGCTGCTCGCGTTCGCGCCGGCGGGCGACGCGTCGGCGGACGACGACGTCGTCAGCGGCGCGCCCGGCGCGCTGCAGGCGGTCACCGACGGCGACGGCCGCTATCGCGCCGGCCCGCTGGTCGGCCCGACGACCGTGAAGGCGAGCGCGTTCGGCCACGCCGATCGCGTCGATCGCCTCGACCTGCCGGCGGCCGCGAGCGACGGCGCGCCCGACGTCGTCCACGATGTCGTCCTCGTCGTCGCCGACGCCGAGCTGAACGGCATCGTCCAGGACGCGACCGGCCTGCCGGTCGTCGGCGCGCGCGTCGAGGTCGAGGGCGGCCCCGCCGACGGGCGCGCGGCCGCGGCCGGCGCCGGTGGCCGCTTCACCATCGCGATGCTGCCGCCCGACGCGCTCACCGTCCGCGTCGAGGCCGGCGGCTATCCGGTGCAGCGCTTCCCGGTGACGCCCGGCACGCCGGCGACGCTCACGCTCGCGTACGGCGGCGGCATCGAGGCGGTCGTCTTCGACCACCACACCGGCGACAACCTCGAGGGCATCGCGGTCGCCGCGACCGGCCCCGGCGGGCTCGAGCGCGACCTCGTCACCGACGCGCAGGGGCACCTCACGCTGGTGCCGGTGCCGGCGGGCCGCTGGACCTTGCGCGCGCGCACGCCGGGCTACCTCGCGCGCTCGATCACCGTCGACGTGCCCGCCGGCGATCGGCCGGGGCAGGCGACGGTGCGCGACGTCCGCCTCGAGCTCGAGCGCGGCGCGCTGGTCGGCGGCACGGTGCGCGACCGCCACGGCGATCGCGTGAGCGGCGCGCGCGTCACCATCACGCGCGGCGACGACGAGGTGTCGGCCACGACCGACGCGCTCGGCGAGTACCGGCTGCGCGACGCGCCGACCGGCACCGTCGTGCTGGAGGCGAGCAAGGCCGGCGCCACCGCCCGCATGACGCTCGAGCTGCGCGCGGGCGACGAGCGGCTCACGCTCGACGTCGAGCTGCACTGAACCGCACGCGCAGCGCGCGCCGTGCCGAGCCGCGCGGGCGGTCAGCGGCGGAAGAGGCGCGCGCGGTCGAGGATGACGGTGTCCTCGCGGTGCAGATCGTCCGACGCCTCCGGCGGAGGCGCCGCCGGCTGCCGTCGCGGCGGAGGAGGCGCCGCCGGGGCGGGCCGGGTCGTGCGCGGCAGGGGCGGCTGCGTCTGCGCCCGCGCGCGCGCCGGAATC
>DASZXE010000998.1:0-3278 GCA_035546475.1 Kofleriaceae bacterium | reverse complement strand
CGCCACCGACCCGGCGGACGCGATCATCTTCGACCCGTGCGCGTCGACGGGCGTGGCCGCGCCGGGCGCGACGCCGGAGCAGCGCGCGGCGCTCGACGCGGCGATCGGGCTGTGGAACGCCGCCGGGGTCGGCGCCTTCGTGGACGCCGGTGACAGCGCCGGTGACAGCGCCGGTGACAGCGCCAGTGACATCCACGGCGCGATCACGGTCGAGTTCCGCAGCGCGGCGCCGTCGATCTACGGCTTCTACGACGCCGACGCCGCGACGGTCTACATCAACACCGACCTGGCGGATCCCGACGAGCGCGCGGTGACGATCGCGCACGAGCTCGGCCACGCGCTCGGCCTCGAGCACGTCGCCCGCGACGAGCGGGTGTCGGTGATGAACCCCGGCAACCTGACGGTCGTGCCCGCGGGCGGCGACGTCGCCGCGCTGGCGACGCTCTGGGGCGCCTGCGCGCAGACGAACTGACGCGCCCCGCGCGCGCTGCGCCGGCGGCCCCGCGGCGCGCAAGGCGTTCGGGCCCGGGGCGCGCGCGCCGCATCGTTCCGCGGCTCGAGCCGTGGTGCGTCCGCGGCACGCGCGATGCAGCCTCCGTGCGTGAGCCGGGGCTCGCCCCCGCACAGGAGGACGTCATGGCGCTCGCGCTCGTCGCCATCTACTTCGTCATGATCATGGGGCTCGTCGCGTGGGCCATGGGACCCGGCGCCGTCGTCCTCGCCGCCATCATCGCGGCGCTCGCCGGAGCGGCCGTGCACGCGATGCGCAGCCAGGGCTGGCCGCGGTCGGCCACCTGACGCCGCGACGCGCTACTCGGCCAGCGTGAGCGCGGCCATCGCGGCGATGCCCGCCGCGATGAGCCCCGCCTGCTGGAGGAGCGCGCGCACCGAGCGGTCGCGGTGCAGCTCGGGGATGAGGTCGGCCGCGGCGATGTAGACGAAGCCGCCGGCGGCGACCGGCACCAGCCCGCCCGCGACCGCGCCGCGCGCCAGGAGGACGATGACGGTGCCCGCGATCGCCGCGCTCGCCGACAGGAGGTTGAGCGCGATCGCGCGGCGCACCGGCAGGCCGCTGTGGACGAGCACGCCGAAGTCGCCGAGCTCCTGCGGCACCTCGTGCGCGATCACCGCCAGCGTCGTCGAGATGCCGAGCGTCGGCCCGACCAGGTAGCTGGCGCCGATCAGCATCCCGTCGAGCAGGTTGTGGATGCCGTCGCCGAGCAGGTTGATCGCGGCGAGCGGCGGCAGCGTGTCGCCGGCGTCGCGGTGGCGCAGCAGCTTCTCGACGACGAAGAAGAGCAGGATGCCGCCGAGCACCAGCAGCGACGCGCCGCGCGGCTCGGGCGCCCTGGCGAACGACTCCGGGATCAGGTGGAGGAACGCGTCGCCGAGCAGCGCGCCGACGGCGAAGCTGACGAGCAGCGTGGCGAGCCAGCGCAGGCGGCGCTCGTCGAGCACGGTGGTCGCCAGTCCGATCAGCGACACCAGACTGACCACGATCACGCTCGCCAGGCCGAGGAGCCATGTCCGCATCGACGCCGAAGGCTACCCACGTTCGCCGCGCCGACGCATGCGGCGCGGCGGCGCACGCCCGGTCACCCGCCGGCGAGCCGGCGCGCCTCCCAGTCGGCGCGCGCCAGCCGGTAGAGGACGTGGCGCCGCAGCGGGCTGCCCTCGGGGACGCGCGGGTGATCGAAGTCGTCCGCCGGATCGCGGCGCATGCCGAGCCGCTCCATCACCGCCCACGACCGCCGGTTGGCCGGCACCGTCAGCGAGACGATCTCGCCCAGGCCGAGCGTCTCGAAGCCGTGGCGCACCGACGCCCGCGCGCCCTCGGTCGCGTAGCCGGCGCCCCACGCCGCGCGGCACAGCCGCCAGCCGACCTCGACCGCCGGCGTGAAGTGCGCCTCGAAGCGGCACCCCATGAGGCCGATGAAGCCCGCGAAGTCGAGGCCGCGCTCCGGCACCTCGACCGCCCACAGCCCGAAGCCGTGCTGCGCGTGGTGCGCCACGATCCGCTCGACCGTCGCGTCGGCGGCCGCGCGATCGAGGCGCTCCGGGAAGTACGCCATCACCTCCGGATCGGCGCACATCGCGGCGAACGGCGCTCGATCGTCGTCGCGCCACGCCCGCAGCCGCAGGCGCGGCGTCAGCAGCTCCTCCACCGCCATGGGGTGACCTTGGCGCGCCCGCCGCGCGCGATCCAGTGGACCGCGCTATCTTCGCGGCGAGATGGCGCACGGCGACGAGCTGGTGGAGACCGCCGGGGAGCCCGCGGTGACCGGCGGCAACCGGCCGCTCGGCCCCGGCGACGGGATCGGGCGCTACCGCATCGATCGCGTGCTCGGCCAGGGCGGCATGGGCGTCGTCTACGCCGCGCACGATCCGGATCTCGATCGGCCCGTCGCGCTGAAGGTGCTGCGCGGCGCCGCCGGCTCCGAGGCGCGCACGCGGCTGCTGCGCGAGGCGCGCGCGATGGCGAAGCTCAGCCATCCGAACGTCATCACCGTCTACGAGGTCGGCTCGGCGGGCGCGATCGACTTCGTCGCGATGGAGCTGATCGACGGCAAGAGCCTCGCGGAGTGGCTGGCCGGCGGCCGCCGCCCGGCCGAGGAGGTGCTGCGCGTCTTCCGCGCGGCGGCGCGCGGGCTCGAGGCCGCGCACGGCGCCGGGCTCGTCCACCGCGACTTCAAGCCGGCCAACGTGCTGCTCGGCCGCAACGAGCGCGTCGTCGTCACCGACTTCGGCCTCGCCCGCGCGTTCGACGATCTCGCGGTCGTCCCCGACGACGCGCCGCCGGCGGACCTCGCGACCACGCAGCCGGTCGCGACCGCGCGGGCGCCGAGCGCGCGGCCCGACGCCGCCAGCCTGTCGAGCACGCTGACCCGCACCGGCGCCTTGCTCGGCACGCCGGCGGACATGGCGCCCGAGCAGTTCGCCGGCGTCACCGCGGGGCCGCGCTCGGATCAGTACGCGTTCTGCGTCGCCCTGTGGGAGGCGCTCGCCGGCGGCCGGCCGTTCCAGGGCGCCACCATCGACGACCTGCGCCGCGCCGCAGAGGGCGGCGACACCCGCGGCGACGACGCGCTGCCGCGCCGCCTGCGGCCGATCCTGCTGCGCGGGATGGCGCGCGAGGCGGCCGATCGCTATCCGGACCTGACCGCGCTGAGGGCGGCGATCGATCGCGCCGAGCGGCGGCCGCGCAGGCTCGTCGTCGCAGCGACCGCGGGGGCCGCCGTGCTCGCCGGGGTCGTCACCGTGGCCGCGTGGCCGGGCGG
>DASZXE010000997.1:0-5664 GCA_035546475.1 Kofleriaceae bacterium | reverse complement strand
CGCCGCCGGCACCGATGCGCCGCTCGACCCCGCCGCCGTCGAGCGCGCGCTCGTCTTCGTCGGCCTCGTCGGCCTCCGCGATCCGCCGCGCCGCGAGGTCCCGGCCGCGCTCGCGCGCTGCCGCACCGCCGGCATCCGCGTCCTCATGCTGACCGGCGACCACCCGCTGGCCGCGCTGGCGATCGGCCGCGAGCTGGGCCTGGTCGGCGACGGCGGCCGCGTGCTCACCGGCGACGACCTCGACCGGATGACCGGCGACGAGCTCTCCGGCGCCCTCGCCGGCGACGTCGTCTTCGCCCGCGTCCGCCCCGAGCAGAAGCTGCGGATCACCGCGACGCTGCAGGCGCGCGGCGAGGTCGTCGCGGTCACCGGCGACGGCACCAACGACGCGCCCGCGCTGCACGGCGCCGACGTCGGCGTCGCGATGGGCCGCTCCGGCACCGACCTCGCGCGCGAGGCCGCCGACGTGATCCTCCTCGACGACAACTTCGCGTCGATCGTCGCCGCCATCGAGGAGGGCCGCACGGTCTACGCGAACATCAAGCGCTTCACCTCGTACATCTTCACCAGCAACGCGCCGGAGGCGGCGCCGTTCCTCGTCTTCGCGCTGTCGGGCGGACGGGTCCCGCTCGCGCTCGGCGTGATGCCGATCCTCGCCATCGACCTCGGCACCGACATGGCGCCCGCCCTCGCGCTCGGCGCCGAGCCGCCCGACGCCGCCGTGATGCAGCGCCCGCCGCGCCGCACCGGCGATCCGATCGTCACCCGCGGCCTGCTCGCGCGCGCCTACCTGCGGCTCGGCCTCCCGCAGGCGGTCGCCGTCATGCTCGCGTTCCTGCTCTACCTGCGGTGGGGCGGCCGCCCGCTCGCCGCCGGCGCGCTCGACGGCGACCCGAGCTACCGCGGCGGCGTCGCCTGCGCCCTGGCCGCCGTCGTCGTGACGCAGATCGGCAACCTGTTCGCCCACCGGCGGCGCGGCGGCGCGCGCAACCCGCTCGTGGTCCCCGCGCTGGTCGTCGAGCTGGGGCTGCTCGCCGCGTTCATCTACCTGCCGCCGTTCCAGCGCATCCTCGGCCTCCAGCCGTTCGCGCCGTGGGTGTGGCTCCCGCTCGTCGCGCTGGTGCCGCTCCTGCCGGCCGCCGATCGACTGCTCGGCGGAGCGCATCGCGTGCGCCGCTGACGGCGCCGGCGCACCGTCTGCCGCTTCGCCGGCCGCCGCCCCGCCCGCGACCCGTGCGATCTCGCGGGGGCCGATCGGGTACGCGCCGTGCAGTCATCCGGCGTGGCGAGCCGGCACGCAGCCGCGCCGCCGGAGAGCGCATGCCCCGACCCCCGACGATCGACCGCGAACCCGCGCGAGCCACGAGCTGCGACCCGCGCGCGCTCGCGGCGATGCGCCCATCGTCCTCCGCCGCGCGCCTGATCGCCGAGTGCGCGGAGCCGATCGATCGCATCCACGACGCCGACCTCGGCCCGCTCCTCGAGCGGATCGGCGACGCCCGCGTCGTCCTGCTCGGCGAGTCGACCCTCGGCACGTCCGAGTTCTACCGGATGCGCGCCCGCATCACGCAGGAGCTGGTGATGCGCCGCGGCTTCGGCGTGATCGCCGTCGACGACGATGGCGCCGACGCCGCCGCGATCGATCGCTACCTGCGCGATCTGCCGGCGCGCCCGCGCGCGGCGCCGCCGTTCACCGGCTTCCCCGCCTGGCGCTGGCGCAACCGCGAGACGCAGCAGGTCATCGACTGGCTGCGCTGGTACAACCACGCGCTCGCCGCGCCCGGCGCCGAGATCCGCGGCGCCGGCCTCGACGTCTACGGCACGTTCGCCGCCGCGACCGCGATCGTCGGTTACCTCGGCCGCGTCGACGCCGTGGCGGCGGCCGCCGCCCGCGACCGCTACGCGCAGCTCGCCTCGCCGCCGCGCGGCGCCGAGCTCGAGCCCGACGTCGCCGACCGCCTGCGCGAGCACGAGGACGTCGTCGTCGCGATGCTCCGCGAGCGGCTCGCCCGGCGCCTCGACGAGGCGCGCGAGGACGCCGCCGACGTCGTCGACGACGCCCACCACGTCGCGCTGCTCGCCGGCGCCGATCGCTACTACCGCGCGCTCTGCGATGGCGCCGCGCCGGTCTGGGGCCTGCGCGACCAGCACCTGTTCGACAGCCTCGAGGCGCTCCTCGCCCGCCAGGGCCCCGCCGGCAAGGTCATCGTCTGGCAGCACAACGTCCACGCCGGCGACGCCTCGGCCACCGAGCTGGGCGCCGGCGGCGCGCGCAGCGTCGGCCAGCGGTGCCGCGCGCGCTTCGGCGACGCCGCCTACCTGATCGGGTTCGGCACCGACAGCGGCACGGTCGCCGCCGCGCCCGCGTGGGGCGCCCCCGTCGAGCGCGTCTGGATGCCGCCGGCCCGCGCCGACAGCTACGAGCGGCTGCTCCACGAGGCGCGCGTCCCCGCGGCGCTGCTCGCGCTCCGCGATCCGGCCCGGCCGGCGCTGCGCGACGAGCTGATCGGTCCCCGCCTCGAGCGCGCGGTCGGCGCCGTCTACCGCCCCGGCGACGAGCTGGCGCGCGACTACCTGCGCGCCTCCCTCCCCGCGCAGTTCGACGAGTACATCTGGTTCGAGGAGACATCGGCCGTCACCGCGCTCGGCGGTGCGGGCCGCGCCCTCGGGCCGCAACACCCCTTCGCCGCGGTCGGCCACGCCTGACTCCTGACGGGCACGCCGCTCGCTCCCTCGAGGCCCATGACGCAGAAGCACCTCCTCTTCCAGGCCGCCGCCCGCGAGAAGCTCCTCCGCGGCGCCAGCACCCTCGCCGACGCCGTCCGCATCACCCTCGGCCCCCGCTCGAAGTCGGTCCTGATCGGCAAGAAGTGGGGCAGCCCGGTCGTGTGCAACGACGGCGTCACCATCGCCAAGGAGCTGGAGCTCACCGATCCCGAGGAGGACCTCGGCGCGCGCATGATCCGTCAGGCCGCCGAGCGCACCGGCGACGCGGTCGGCGACGGCACCAGCACCGCCACCCTGCTCGCCCACGCGATCTACGCCGAGGGCGTGCGCAACGTCGCCGCCGGCGCCAGCGCGATCGAGCTCAAGCACGGCCTCGACCGCGGCCTCGCCGCCGCCGTCGCCGCGATCCGCGCGCTCTCGCGGCCGGTGACCTCGCGCAAGGAGCGCATGCAGATCGCCACGATCTCCGCGCACAACGATCCGCCGATGGGCACCCTGGTCGCCGACGCCGTCGAGAAGGTCGGCGCCGACGGCGTGGTCTCCCTCGAGGAGGCCAAGGGGACCGACACCGTGCTCGACGTCGTCGAGGGGATGTCGATCGACCGCGGCTTCCTGTCGCCGTACTTCGTCACCGATCCGGCCCGCATGGAGTGCGTCCTCGAGGACGCGTGGGTGCTGCTCCACGAGGGCAAGATCACCGTGATGCAGGACCTCATCCCGCTGCTCGACCAGATCGCCAAGAGCGGGCGGCCGCTGCTGGTGCTCGCCGAGGAGGTCGAGGGCGAGGCGCTGGCCACGCTGGTGGTCAACAAGGTGCGCGGCGTCCTGCCGTCGCTCGCGGTGAAGGCGCCCGGCTTCGGCGACCGCCGCAAGGCGATGATGGAGGACATCGCGACCCTGTGCGGCGCGCACGTCATCAGCCCCGAGCTCGGCCAGAAGCTCGAGCACGTGCGGCTCGAGGACCTCGGCACCTGCCGGCGCGTCCTCTCCGACAAGGATCGCACCACGCTCGTCGGCGGCAGCGGCGACTCGGCCGCGATCGCCGGCCGCATCGCGATGATCCGGCGCGAGCTGGCCGACGCCAAGAGCGACTACGACAAGGAGAAGCTGCAGGAGCGGCTGGCGCGGCTGAGCGGCGGCGTCGCCGTGATCCGCGTCGGCGCGTCGTCGGAGGCGGAGCTCAAGTCGCGCAAGGAGGCGTTCGAGGACGCGATCAGCGCGACCAAGGCGGCCGCGGCCGAGGGCGTGGTCCCGGGCGGCGGCCTCGCGCTCCTGCGCGCGATCGGCGCCGTCGAGGCGGAGGCGGCGCGCTGCGAGGGCGACCTCCGCACCGGGCTGCGCATCCTGGCGCGCGCGCTCGAGGCGCCCACCCGCACGATCGCCGACAACTCCGGCGCCGACGACGGCGTGGTCGTCGAGCGGATGCGCGACGGCGCCGGCGCGTACGGCTTCGACGCGGCGGCCGGCGTCTACTGCGACCTCGTCGAGGCCGGCATCATCGATCCGACCAAGGTCGTGCGGCTCGCGCTCGAGCACGCGGTCTCGGTGGCGAGCGTGCTCCTGCTGTCGGACGCGACGATGACCGACGTTCCGGAGCCGCCGGCGAAGGCGTCGCCCGCCGTCGACCTGAGCTGACGCGCAGGAGCTGCGCGGTCGCGGCCGCCGGTGGCCACGCCGGGCGGGTCCCGCCCTTGCACCGATCGAGGGCATGGAACCCTTGCCGCTCGCGCTGGTCCTGTCGGGCGCGGCTGCCCTCGGCGCCTACCAGGTCGGCGTGCTGGATCACCTGCTCGGCGAGCTCGGCGGCGAGCTGGGCGCGCCGCCGAGCATCGACATCCTGTCGGGGACGTCGGCCGGCGCCATCAACGCGGCCGCGCTGGCGTCGGGCGCCGCCCACCCGACCGAGGCGGTCGGCCGCCTCGCCGACGCCTGGACCGGCCTGCAGCTCGAGCGCGTGCTGCGGCCGTCGGCGATCGAGCTGCTCGCGATGGTGGCCGACGTCGGCGCGGCGCCGGCCCGGCTGCAGCGCGCGCTGGCGGCGCTCGGCGCCCGCGGCGGCCTCGTCGACACCGACGCGATCGAGCGGCTGTGCGTGGCGGCGGCCCGGCCCGCGCGCATCCAGCAGAACCTCGAGGAGGGGCGGCTGCTCGCGCTGGCGGTCGCCGCGACGCAGGTGGCGACCGGCCAGGCGACGGTCTTCCACCAGGGGCGCGCGCGCCTGCGGCTGCACGCGGGGCCGTCGATGGTCGACACCCGCATCGGGCCGCGCCACGTGCTGGCGTCGGCGGCGGTGCCGCTGCTCTTCCCGGCGGTCACCATCGACGGCGAGCTCTACTGCGACGGCGGCCTGCGCCACCTGGTCCCGCTGTCGCCGGCGTTGCACCTCGGCGCGCGGCGCGTGCTGATGGTGAGCGCGACGTCGGCCGCGGCCGCGGGCGCGCAGGTCGAGTCCGCGCGGCGGTCGGCGGCCGGCTCGCCGCTCTACCTCGCCGGCAAGGCGCTCGACGCGCTGTTCACCGACGGCGTCGACAGCGACCTCGACCGGATGCTGCACGTCAACGCGCTGCTCGAGGCCGGTCGGCGCCGCTTCGGGCCGTCGTTCGCGGCGCAGCTCGACGGCGAGCTGGCGGCGATGGGCGTGCCGCCGGTGCGGCCGATCGAGGTCGTGCACCTGCGGCCGTCGTGCGACCTCGGCGCGCTCGCGGCGGAGTACGTGGCGAGCGCGGCGGCGGCGCGGCGGATGCGGGGCGGCGTCGCGCGCGCGTTCCGCCGGTTGATCGATCGCGATCCGGTGCGGGCCGGCGGCGTGCTCGCGTACCTGCTGTTCGACGGCGGGTTCGCGGGCGAGCTGATCGCGCTCGGCCGGGCCGACGCGCGGGCGCGCCACGCGGAGCTGCGCGCGCTGGTCGGCGGCGCCGCCCGCGCCGCGTGACGGAG
>DASZXE010000996.1:0-4289 GCA_035546475.1 Kofleriaceae bacterium | reverse complement strand
CGGCGCGAGGCGACCCGCTCGCGCGAGCGGCCGGCGGCGCGCGTGCGCTACCGCGACCTGCTGCTCGACCCGGAGACGTGCGAGCTGTGGATCGACCGGCGCGCCGTCGCGCTCACCGTCACCGAGTTCACGACGCTGGTGGCGCTCCTGCGGGCGCAGGGCGCGGTGCTGAGCCGCACCGAGCTGCTCGACCGCGCGTGGGGCGGCGATCACCTCGACGTCGGCGAGCGCGCGGTCGACAACGTCATCCTGCGGCTGCGGCGCAAGCTGGGCCGGCCGGAGCTGATCCAGACCGTGCGCGGGGTCGGCTTCCGCATCGGCACCGACGACGAGCCGGTGCGCGGCGACGGCTCCGACGCGGAGGCCGCCGCGCGCTGATTCTGATCTGAATTGTGGCCACGGGTGGCAGGTGCCGTTCGCGAAGTCGCAGACCTGGTCGGGCGGGCAGAGGAAGGTGATGACGCCGCCCATGCCGCACTGGTTCACGCACTGGTGGTCGGCGTTGCAGCCTGTTCCTGCGGGCAGATCCCGTTGTTCGATCAGGCGCCGCGCGCGCGCCGGGCCGGCGCGGTCGCGAGGTAGCCGCCGGCGGTGACCACGCCGACGACCGCGCACGCCAGCCACGGCCCGGTGCGGCCGAGCGCGCGCATCGCCAGCGCGCCCGCCGGCGGGCCGGCCATCGCGCCGACGCCGAACGCCATGCCGAGCACGCCCTGGTAGCGGCCGCGCGTCGACGGCGACGACAGCGTCGTCACCACCGACGAGTAGAACGGCGACTGGACGATCTCGCCGAGCGTCCACACGACGATCGCGGTGGCGTGCAGCGCGAGCGCGGCGCCGAGGCCGTGCAGGCCGAAGCCGAGGCCGGCGAGCATGGCGGCGGCCGCCAGCGCGCGCGACGGATCGACGCCGGCGAGCGCCGACACGATCCGCGGCTGGGCGAGGATGATGACGATGCCGTTGATCGCGGCGAGCGAGCCGCACGCGAGCGGCGAGCGACCCTGGCCCTCGAGGTAGGTGACCAGCGTGATCGTCGACTGGTAGAAGACGAGCGACGACGCCAGGCCGAGCAGCACGAAGATCAGGAAGACGCGGTCGCGCAGCACGCCGGCGAGCGAGCCGGCGGTCGCCGGGTCGGCGGCCTCGGGCGGCCGGCTCTCGCGGATGCGCGTGACGACGAGCAGCGCGTAGATCGCCATCGTCGCGGCGTCGCCGAAGAACAGCGCGCGGAACGAGTACTGGGCGACGACGCCGCCGACGATCGCCGCCGTCGCGAAGCCGAGGTTGATCGCCCAGTAGATCAGGCCGAACGCGCGCTGCCGCTGCGCCGGCGGCACGACGTCGCCGACGTAGGCCATGACCGCCGGCCGGTACATCTCGCCGATGACGCCGAGGCCGGCGGCCGCCGCGGCCATCGCCGGCACGCTGCGGCCGAGCGAGAGCAGCACCATCATGACGGCGCCGCCGAGCAGCGAGCCGGCCATCGTCGCCCGGCGGCCGATGCGGTCGGCGAGCACGCCGCCGACCAGGCCGGCGACGACGAGCCCGGCGCCGTACGCCGACGCGACCAGCGCCGCCTCGGCCTGGCGGAGGCCGCGCTCGTGCTTGAGGTAGTACCCGAGCAGCGGCAGGACGAACGCGCCGGCGCGGTTGATGAGGGTGCCGATCCAGACCAGCCAGAACGCGTCGGGCAGGCTGCGGCGGGTCTCGTCGAGCCAGCGCTTCACCGGGCCGCGATCATGTCATCGCTTGCGGCGCGCGAGGCCCGCGAGCGCCAGCAAGACGAGCACGCCGCCGACGCCGCCGGCGCCGCCGCCGGGGCCGCCGGGGCCGCCGGCCGAGCAGCCGCCCGACGTGCTGCCGTCGCCGCCCTCGCCGGTGGCGGCGTCGCCGTCCGCCGGATCGACGCCGGCGTCGCTGTCGCCGGCGCCGTCGCGCGGCTCGACCGTGATCGACATCGTCTGCATCGGCCCGAACCAGGTCACGCCCTCCTGCACCGGCTGGAACGCCTCGTCGAAGCGCGTCTCGTGATCGACCTCGGGCGCCTTCATCACCCAGGTGAAGCGGCCGACCACGCCGGGGCCGTAGTTCGAGTGGTCGGCGCCGCTCGGGCGGTTCGGCGCGATCCAGTTGCCCTCCTTGTAGAAGGCGGACGAGCGGTCCTGCGGCGCCTGGGTGCCGATGCGGGTCTTGTCGAGGTCCCAGACGGTGTTGCCGTCGTTGCGCAGGTCCATCCAGACGACCGCCTCGTCGCCCGAGACCATCGTCATCGGCGCGTCGAGGGCGACGAAGCTCGCCGCGTACGCGGGCACCGGGCAGTGGGGCGCGGCGCCGCTGCCGCCCGCCTTGATCGCGAGGTGGTTGCCGACGACGCGCTGGCTGCCGTCGGACGGGTTGTTGACGACGCCGGTGCCCTGCAGCCACATCGTCGACGAGCCGCCGCCGTCGAGGTTGACGGCGTCGGCGGCGCCGAGCTCGGTGAACAGCGCGACCATCTCGTCGCAGGTCATGCCGATGCGGCCGGTGGCGCGGCCGTCGATCACCGCGACGAACAGCGTGCGGCGATCGGCGCTGAAGCCGAGCGCGGTGCGCGGGTTGCGCGTCGTGCAGAGCGAGTCGCCGTTGTTGTCGCGGCGCGCGCCGCCGACCAGCAGCGACGGGTGGCCGCTGACGACCTCGCGCGCCCACGACTCGACGCCGGCGGTCGACTCGTGCGGCGGGATCGCGACCTTGTTGGCGCCGAACTGGATCGGCGCGACGTAGTTGCCGTCGCCGCCGCCCCACGCCGCGCCGCCGTCCATCGCGGGGCCGTTCGTCGAGTAGTCGTTGAACGAGAAGAAGTCGCCGTTGACGGCGGCCTGCGCGCCGACCAGCGCGCCGAAGCTCGAGACGGTGCGCTGGCGCTCGCCGCTCGCGGTCGTGCGGATGCTGACGCCGGGCGCGCACAGGTCGACCTTCAGGACGTTGATGTTCTGATCGCTCGTGACGCGGTGGAGGCGGCGGACGCCCGGGAACGGATCGGTCCAGGTGTCGGAGGCGTGAGCCACCGTCGGTGCGAGGACGGTGACGGCAGCGGCGAGGAGGACAGCGCGCATCCGGCGGCGGTACAGCAAGACCGGCGCCAGCCTCGCTGCGAACGAACGTTCTGCGATGTCGCGTACCTGCCGGAGCGGCGGAGACCGGCGGGTGCCCACGGCGGTGGGCAGCGCCCACGGCCGGTGTCAGCCGAAGGCGAGCTGGGCGCCGTCGAAGCCGCCGTGCGCGGCGAGGTACGCGGCCGTCGACGGCGCCAGCGCGGCGAGCCGGCGCAGGCCGCCCTGGCCGTGCTCGCGGGCGACCCAGCGCTCGAAGAAGCGGGGCGCGCGGGCGTCGAGGCCGCCGGCCGGAACGGCGGCGAAGGCGGCGGCGAGCTCGGCGATGCCGGCGCCGGTGCGCGCGCTCGTCCGGTGGACCGGACGGTCGCCGGCGCGGCCAGCGCGGCCGAGGCGGAGGCTGGCGGTCAGCGCGGCGACGGTCGCGTCGACCGCGTCGCCGAGGTCGGCCTTGTGGACGACGAAGGCGTCCGGCACCTCCATGATGCCGGCCTTCATGAACTGCAGCTCGTCGCCGGCGTGCGGGGTGACGACCAGGTACGTGCGATCGGCGAGCGCGGCGATCTCCAGCTCGCCCTGGCCGACGCCGACGGTCTCGACGATCACCGTCGGGAACAGGCGGGCGAGCAGCCGCACGGCCTGGTAGGTCGCGCGGCCGAGGCCGCCGGGCTCGGCGGCGGACGGCTGGCTGCGCACGTAGACGCGGCCGGCCTCGGCGTCGTCGCCGCCGAGGCCGATGCGCACCCGATCGCCGAGGAGCGCGCCGCCGGTCAGCGGGCTCGACGGATCGACGGCGAGGACGGCGACGCGCGCGTCCGGCTCGGCGGCGACGATCGCCCGGGCGACCGCGCCGACCAGCGTCGACTTGCCGGCGCCGGGCGCGCCGGTCACGCCGAGCACGCGGCCGGTCGGCGCGCGCAGGCGATCGAGCGCGGCCCACGCGTCGCGGCGCCAGGCGGTGGCGGCGGGGCGATCGTCCTCGAAGCCGGTGACCAGCCGGGCGATCGCGCGGCGGTCGCCGGCCAGGGCCGCGAGCACGAGGGCGGCCGGATCGCCCGGCGCCGTCACCGCGGCGCGTCCGCGATGACGTCGAGCACGCGGTCCATGATCGCCGCCAGCTCGTGATCGCCCGGCGTGAAGACCGCGCGCACGCCGAGCGCCTCCAGCTCGCCCTGGCCGACGCCGACGGTCTCGACG
>DASZXE010000995.1:0-12957 GCA_035546475.1 Kofleriaceae bacterium | reverse complement strand
TCCGCCTCTGCCGCCGCCCTTGGCGCCGCCGCCTCCGGCACCGGCAGCACCGCCCCCGCCAGCGACGGCAGGTCGACCGTCTGCGCGTTCGCCCGCGCCGGGCCGCCGACCGCCGCCAGCCGCGCCTCCAGCGCCGCCAGCTCTCTCGCCACCTCGTCGGCGCTCGCCGGCCGCGCCGCCGGATCCTTCGCCAGGAGCCGCGCCACCAGCTCGTCGAGCGCCGGCTCGAGCCCCGCGACCAGCGTCGCCAGCCGCGGCGGCGCCTGCCGCACGTGCGCGACCAGGATCTCCATCGCGTTGCCCGCCTCGAATGGCGGCCGCCCCGCCACCATCTCGAACAGCGTCGCGCCGAGCGCGTACAGGTCGGCCCGCTGGTCGAGCGGCCGCCCCAGCGCCTGCTCGGGCGCCATGTAGTCGGGCGTCCCGAAGACCAGATCGCCCTGCGTCAAGGCCGCCATCGACAGCGCCCGCTGCCCAGCGCCCTCGATCACCTTCACCAGCCCGAAGTCGAGCACCTTCACGAAGTCGGGATCGACCCCGCGCCGGACCAGCATGATGTTGTCCGGCTTGAGGTCGCGGTGGATGAGGCCCACGCGGTGCGACGCGCCCAGCGCGAGCGCCACCTGCCGCGCGATGTGCACCGCCCGCCGCGGCGTCAGCCGGCCCTCGCGCGCCACCTCGTCGCCGACCGTGTGGCCCTCGAGCAGCTCCAGCACCATGTAGAGCAGGCCGTCGGGGCTGCAGCCGAAGTCGCTGACCTTGACCGCGTGCTCGCTGTCGACCTGGAACGTGCCGCGCGCCTCGCGGGCGAACCGCCGCGCCGCCGCCGGATCGCGCGCGAGCGTCGGCCGCAGCACCTTCACCGCGACCGGCTGGTCCATGAACGTGTGGCGCGCCCGCAGCACGGCGCCCATGCCGCCCTTGCCGAGCAGCGCCTCGATCCGGTAGCGGCCGTCGAGGTCGTGCCCGATCAGCCGTTCGACCGCGAAGGTGAGCTCGCCGGAGCTGTCGGCGGCGCGGTCGTCGGCCACGGCCCGGGATCGTGCCCTAGAAGCGGAGCCCGCGCCTAGAAGCGGAGCCCGTGCTTGATGCGGAACGACAGCCAGTCCCAGCCGAGGTAGGCCGCCCCGGCGAAGCCGAGGATGGGCACGATCACCGGGGCCGCCGTGGCCACCAGCACGGCCGTCGAGCCCACCGCGGCGGCTGCCGCGACGGTCCCCTTGCGCCGCGCCACCGACTTGTTGCGCTGGACGATCGAGCCCATGAGGCTTCAAGCTGCACCATGGCGGCCGGCCTGTCAAACCGCGTCGTCGACGGCGAGCCCGCTTCGGGGAGCGTGGGGCGCCTGCCACGGCCACCGTGTCGCAGCCGACACGCGGCCTCGGAGATCCGCCAGCTTGCGCGTGGCGCAGCGGGTGCAGAAACTCTCGATCCGACCACCCGTTGTGGTAACGAGAACCCATGCCGCCACGCAGACCACGCACCGAGAGCCGCCATCGCCGCGGCTCGATCTACCTCGGCCTCGCGGCAGGCCTGTTCGCCGCCAGCGGCGCGCTGCTCGTCGGCTACTACGCCACCAGCCACACCGAGGTGCCGACCGCCTCCGCCGCCACCGACTCGGCGCCGAAGGCCGGCGCGTCGGCCGAGCTGAGCCAGGCGGTCGAGGCCTCGCTCGCCGGCACGGTCACGGTCAAGGCGGACGGCGCGACCCGCGAGCTGAGCTGGTCCGAGCTGGGCGTCGTCGTCGACCCGGCCGAGGTCGGCTACGCGGCCCGCAAGGCGTCCGGCGCCGGCGCGGTCACCGCGCTCGCGTCGCGCGGCTCGCTGCCGGTCAAGCTCGACGAGGTCAAGACGCTGGCCGCGCTCGCCCACCTGAAGGCGACGATCGACCGCGCGCCGCAGGCCGCTCGCCTCGACCTCGAGGCCCGCACCATCTCCGACGACGTCCCCGGCTTCGCGATCGACGTCTACGCGTCGCTCGACCGGATCGAGACCGCGGCGCGCACCGGCGCGACGACGATCGAGCTGGCCGGCGTGCCGCTGCAGGCGTCGACCACGCGCGCGCAGCTCGGCATCGAGGACATCTCGCACGTGCTCGGCACCCAGCGCACGACGTTCCCGGTCACCGACAAGGAGCGCAACTTCAACCTCAAGCTGGCGGCCTCGAAGCTCGACGGCCACGTGATCGGCCCGCACGAGGACTTCTCGTTCAACGGCGTCGTCGGCGACCGCACCGAGAAGGAGGGCTACAAGATCGCCCACGTCATCCAGGCCGGCGAGATGGTCGACGGCCTGGCCGGCGGCACCTGCCAGATCTCGACGACGCTCTACGGCGCGGCGTTCTTCGCCGGCCTCGACATCGTCAAGCAGACGCCGCACTCGCGGCCGAGCGTCTACGTGCCGATGGGCTTCGACGCGACCGTCGTCTACCCGTCGACGGACCTCGAGCTGAGGAACCCGTACGACTTCCCGGTCGTCATCCACTACCGCGTCGCGCGCGGCGAGGCGCTCGTCGAGATCCTCGGCAAGGAGCGGCCGTGGGACAAGGTCGTGTTCGAGCGGCACGTGCTCGACACCAAGCCGTTCGAGACCGAGGAGCGCCCCGACGACACCCTGCCGGTCGGCTACCAGGCGTACGACCAGGAGGGCTTCAACGGCTACAAGCTCACCCGGCTGCGCAAGTTCATCAAGGGCGGCGTCGAGGTGAAGGTCGAGAAGTGGAACGTCGAGTACAAGCCGGTGACGGAGTACATCCGCAAGGGGACGAACCCCGACACGACGATCAAGGTGCCCGACCCGAAGCCGCCGCACGGGCCGAAGCCGCCGAAGTCCGACAGCCTGCGCATCGAGCAGTAGCCCGGAGGCGGCGGGACGCCGCGCGGCAGCCGGCGGCAGGTACGTCGCGGACGCGGACGGACGTCGCGAATGCGGTCGACGTCGCGAATGCGGTCGACGTCGCGGACGCGGTCGACGTCGTGATTGCCGGCAGACGGGGCCGAAGGCGGTCGACGTCGCGGACGCGGTCGACGTCGTGATTGCCGGCAGACGGGGCCGCGGGCGGCGGGGGCAGGGCCACCGGCCCGCGACGGCTCAGGCGTACGGGTCGGGCACGTCCTCGACGGTTCCCTCGGCCGCGGTGGCCTGGGGAACGCCGCCCGGGTGGAAGTCCACCCGCGAGCCCTTGATGTTCACCACGCCGCTCGCCTCGATCTTGATGTCCGCCGCCGACGCGTCGACCCCGGTCGCCTTGCCGCAGAAGTCGACCTTCCCCGACGCGGTGATCTTGATCTCCTTGGCGAGGATCTGCAGGTCTTCCTTCGACTGAAGGGTCATGTCGCCCTTCTTCGTCTCGAAGGAGACCATGTTCTTCTTCGAGTCGACGCTGAACACGCCGACGCCGCCGCCGTCCTCGAAGGTCATCGTGCCCTTGTCGTCCTCGAAGGTGATCTTGTGGCCCTTCTTGGACTTGATGACCCGGCGCGCGTCCTTCCCGTCGCTGTTGTTGTCGATCGCCTTGTCCTTGCCGTTCCACATCTGGCCGACGATCACCGGCCGGCCGAGGTCGCCGTGCTCGAACATGCAGAGCACCTCGTCGTCGACCTCGGGGAGGCTGAACCAGCCGCGGTCCTTGCCCGCGCCCATCATCACGACCGTCGCCCACCACGACTTCTCGTTGCCGTCGGGCAGCACCGGGAACTTCACCCGGACCCGGCACAGCTTGCCCTCGTCCTTGATGTCGGTGACGATCCCGATCATCGCCTCGTAGACGCGGTTGGCCTCTTCCTCGGCGACCCGGGTCTGCGCGAACAGGAACGTGGCTAGATCGTGCATGGGCTCGATCGTAGTACGACGGCCCCGCGGCGAACATCCCCGAGGTGAGGAGGTTTTCCGGCGGCGGCGGGGCTCCGGCTCAGGCCCGGATCGCCGTGATCACGAGTGGTTGGCGCGGCGGGACGGCGAGATCGCGGGCGCCGGGGCGACCGGCGCGAGCGTGGTGGGCGCCAGCGCCGGCGGGGGCGGAGGCGGCAGCGGCAGCGGTGCCGGCACCCGTTGCGACGGCAGGTTCGTCACCGGCACCGTGATGCGCCCGAGCTCGAGCGTCGCCGGATCGCCGGGGAAGCCGTTGCCGATCGACCCCGACGGCTTGCCGCCCGCGTCCACCGCGGTCAGCCCGATCGCGGCCTCCGGCGAGCCCCACGTGTTCGGGATCGGCAGCACCCACTCGTCGCGCAGGTAGTCGCCGACCTTCCAGCGGTCGCTCGCGAACAGGCCGTCGAGCGTGATGCGCGCCGGCGCCCGCACCTGATCGGCGCCGCCGGGCGCGCCGTTGACGAGCCCCATCATCACGCCGCCGAGCCGCAGCCGCCGGGTCGGCGGCTTGACGACGTGGAAGTAGACGCCGAGCTTCGCCTTGGCGCCGGGCACCGCGCCGTCGACGTCGTAGCCGAGGATCTCGATCGCGCCGTCGTCGAGGCCGGCGCCGGTGACGACGTGCTGCGGCGACGGCGGCCCGGGCAGCAGCACCTTCTCCATCCTCATCGCGACCTGGCTGTGCTCGGGATCGCGGGTGAAGACGACGCGCTCGAGCCAGTTGTCGAGGATCGGCTTCATCAGGTCCATGCCGTCCTTGCGCGAGCCGGCGACGTTCGCCTTCTCCATCGGGTCGTTGACGAGGTCGTAGAGCTCGTAGAAGTTGCCCTTGAGGTTGAAGATGAGCTTCCACTTCGGCGACGTCGCCGAGCGCAGCGGGTTCGGGTAGTTCGTCTCGCCGAAGACGACGCGGTCGGGATCCTCCTCGCCGTAGAAGATCTGCGGCACCAGGCTGCGCCCCTCGATCTGCAGGTCGCTGATGTCGATGTCGCACAGCTCGGCCACCGTCGGGAACAGGTCGATGTTCGACACCGCGCCGCCCACCTTGCGCGGCGGCGCGTCGGGCACGTAGATGATCATCGGCACCCGCAGGAGCTCGCGGGCCAGCGCGATCGCGTGGCCGGTGAAGCCGTGCTCGTTGAAGCCGTCGCCGTGATCGCTCGTGACGATCACGATCGTCTGGTCGCCGCCCGGCAGCTTGATGAGCTGGTCGAGCAGCCGGCCGATCTGCTTGTCGGTGAAGTGGATCTCGCCGTCGTAGAGGTCCTCCTGGCTGTCGCCGTACGACGTCTCGCCGGGGTGGGGCACGTAGGTCGAGTGCGGGTCGATGAAGTGCGTCCACAGGAACCAGGGCCCGGTCGGGTGGGCGGCGATCCACGAGATCGCGCGGTCGGCGACCATGTTGTCGGCGACCCGGTCGGGGTCGTGCGTCGAGCAGCAGCTCACGTCGTAGTCGTCGACGCCCTGGTTCATGCCCCAGTCGTTGAAGTACTCGTGGCTGAGGATCGCGCCGGTGGTGTAGCCGGCGCGCTTCATCACCTCGGGCAAGGTCGTGTTCTCCGGCTTCAGGCGGGGCGGCATGCCCGGCTTGATGTTGGTCTCGTCGAGGGCGACGCCGGAGTGGAAGAAGCGCGAGGTGAGGATCGCCGGGATCGAGCCCATCGTGCCGGGCGTCGGCGCGTTGCAGAACGTGAACGACGTCGAGCGCTCGACCAGCTTCGCCAGGTTCGGCGTGGTGTCGCGCGGGTTCGGCCCGCTGTTGCGCCCGCCGAAGCTGGTGTGGTCGTAGCGGACGGTGTCGATCGTGATGAAGAGGACGTTCCAGTGCTTCTTGAACGCGGGCGGCACCGGCCGGTGCGGGCCGCTCGGCACCGCGAGGTCGCGCATCGAGAAGTCGTGGCCGTTGCAGTTCTCGTCGATGCCGTTGTCCGGCTTGTCGACCGCGCCCGGGTGGATGTGGCGATCGAGCGGCCCGCAGTCGTTCTCGCCGAGCAGCGAGCCGAAGCCGTCGTGGTCGAGGTCGTTCGAGCGGCGGACGACCTCGATGCCGCGGGCGAGCGCCGGCGACCAGGTGCTGGCGACCGCCTTCACCCGCGGCTGGCCGCCGCACCGGACGAGGACGAGCGGCACGAAGACGAGCGGCAAGGCGGCGATCGCGAAGCGGTGGACCGCGAGCAGGCGGGGCCGCCAGCGCAGCGTCAGCTCGCGCTCGAGCCCCGCGCCGGCGCCGAACGCGAGCGCGTCGAGCAGGTAGCGGCGCGGCCAGACCCCGCGCAGGTGCGGGTGGATCCTGGCGTCGACCCGCAGCGTGACGAGGACGGCGGCGACGACCAGCGCGAGCGCCGCCCACGGCGAGCCGAGCGGCGTGGCGGCGGTGGCGCGCGGCCAGCGGCGGGCGAGCGCGCGGCGGGCGCGCTCCAGCAGGCCGGCGCCGACGTCGGCGGCGAGCAGCATGAGGCCGCCGATCGCCAGCGCGACGGTGGCGAGCACGAGCGCGCTGATCGTCTCCTCCTTGAGCGTGTGCTCGAAGCGGCGGCCGATCGCGCCGACGCCGACCAGGTAGCCGATCAGCGCGAGGCCGCCGCACAGGAAGGCGGGGGTGGTCGACGGCGCCCACCGGCTGGGCGGGACGAGCGGCGCCGGGCGGGCGGCGGCCGCGGCGCCGCCGTCGCGCAACGCGACCCGCAGGCGCGGCACGGTGGCGGCCAGCGCGCACAGCGGCACGATCGCGATGCCGAGCACCGCGAACAGCGTCACGTCGAGCAGCAGCAGGCGCAGGTCGAGCACCGCGCCGAGGCCGTTGGGGTTGACCCAGATCGTCGCCACCCACTCGACCAGCGCGGCGGCGACGAGGCCACCGACCGCGGCGCGGGCGCCGACGTGGAGGTCGTCGACCAGCGCGCGCGGCAAGCCGCGGTGGCGGCGGGGCGCCGGCGTCATGGCCGCCGCAACCGGTGCTTGACCAGCACGTACATCGCCTCGACGCCGTCGGTCCAGCGCACCTTCTTGCCCTCGGCGATCGCGCGCGCCGTGTACGCGATCGGCACCTCGGCGATGCGCACCTTGCGCTTGCCGAGCTTCGCCGTCACCTCGGGGCAGAACTCGAAGCCGGTGCACTCGAGCTGCAGGTCGCGCAGGAGCGAGGTGCGGACGAGCTTGAAGCAGGTCGCCTCGTCGGTGATGTCGAGGCCGAACAGGACGTTCGCGGTCGTCGTCAGGATGCGGTTCGCCACGTAGTTGGCGAGGTGCATGCCGGTCGGCCGCGGGTTCGACAGGAAGCGCGAGCCGTAGACGACGTCGGCGCCGGCGGCGGCGGCGGCGAGCAGCGCCGGGTAGTCGGTGACCTCGTACTCGAGGTCGGCGTCCTGGATGAGGCAGTAGTCGCCGCGGGCCGCGTCGAGCGCGGTGCGGATCGCGGCGCCCTTGCCGCGGTTCTGCGGGTGGCGGACCAGCCGGATCGACGGATGGGCGGCGGCCAGCTCGGCGGCGATCGCGGCGGTGCGGTCGCGCGAGCCGTCGTCGCACACGACGATCTCCTTGTCGAACCCCTGCGGCTGCGTGTCGATCGCCGCCACCCGCCGGAGCACCTCACCGATGGTCGCCTCCTCCTGGTAGGCGGGGATCAGGATCGACAGGAGCATCGGCCCCGGCATGTACCACGTCGCTCCCGCCTCGCGCACGCCGCCCGCCGCGGATCCGAGGCGGCCTCGGGGACCGCGCTTTCACGTCCCGGCACGACCCCGGGCCGAGCCGCGCTCGGGGCGTCAGGGGCGCGGGGCGAAGATGTCGAGGCTGGTGTCGCCGAGGACGACGATGTCGTCCTTGCCGTCGTCGTCGACGTCCACGACCCGCAGCCGCGGGCGGTCGGTCGCGTCGCGGCCGAGATCGATCGTCGGCGACGTCGCGGTCATCGGTTCCCCGTCGACGAACTGGGTGTAGACGACCTGGAGGCGGACGCCGCCCGCGGCCGGCAGCAGCGAAACGACGTCGGGGCTGCCGTCGTAGTCGAGATCGGTGGCGGCCAGCGCCACCGGCGGGCTCGCGAGCGGCGCGTCGATCGCGTCGGTCGGCATGACGACGTGGTCGGTCTCGAACGCGGACGTGAAGCGGAACGAGCGCACCCGCGGCCCGCTGTCGGCGACGAAGCCGACCAGGCCGCGCGCGCCCTGCTGGGAGCCGGTGTAGTCGGCGAGCGCGGCGATGCCGGGCAGCGAGAGCGGGTTGAGCGTGTCGGCGCCCGGCCCGTCGCCCAGGTAGCCGATCGCCTGCAGCTCGCCGGCGGTCGACTCGAGCACGAGGATCGGCTGCGCGGTGCCGCCGTCGCCGTCGACGCACATGCCGTCGATGACCGAGCGGTCGCCGATCGCATTCTCGAGCCGGTCGAAGCTGAGGTTGCCGCCGCGCGCCGGCTGGCCGGGGGCGGTGTAGGCGACGTAGTCCGTCCCGGCGGCGCGCCGCACCAGCATGAGCGGCGTCGAGTCGGGGCACGGCTTGACCGCGACGACCTCGCTCGCCGCGCTGCCGGCCTGCGGGTCGCTGGCGATGCGCGGCCCGAGCACCAGCGTGTCGGTGCCGGCCGGCTCGACCTGGTGCCAGCCGTCGGACGTGACGACGTAGAGGTGCTGCATCCAGACGACCGGCGCGCCGGTGACGCCGCGCAGCCGGCGCGTCTGCAGCACGCCGGCCTTGGGCCCGACCGCGATCAGCTCGGGGCCGTCGGCGGCGTCGACGTAGGAGGCGGCGACGATCCAGTGGGGCGTGTCGTCGCCGGGCAGGAGGACGAGGCCCGCGGCGCCCGACGGCCTGGTGCCGGGCGCGGCGTCGAGGCGCAGCGAGTCGTGGCCGTCGATCGGCACCCGCGCCCAGGCGTTCCACAGGCCGATCCGCAGCGGTTCGACGGCGTCGCGCAGGCGGATCAGCGCCTCGACCGGGCCCGGCATCGCGCCGTCGAGGAGGCCGGCGATCATCTTGCCGCCGCCCGCCTCGGTGGTGGTCATCGTGCTGTCGACGAGGCCGCGGCGATCGTAGCGATCGACCTGGACGTCGAGGCCGCCGAGCTGGGCGTCGTTGCCGCTCGCGTCGGGCGGCACCGCGGCGGCGAGCAGGTAGACCTTGTCGGCGAGGTCGGGGCCGCCACCGCCGGCGGCGACCGCCGACAGCCGGGTGAGCTGGATCGCGTGCGAGGCCGGCGCCATCGGCACCGTCACGTGCGTGTCGTGCTCGATGTCGTCGACCGGCGCGCAGCCGAGCGCCTGCCGCTGGCCGCCCGGGCCGAGGACCTCGGCGACGATCAGCTTGTGGCCGAGGCGGGGGACGTCGGCGAGCGTGCCGTCGGCGGCCTGCGAGACGGTGGCGCCGGCCAGCGTGTCGGCCGGGACGCGCGCGAGCTCGACCTCGTCGCAGCTCGCCGGATCGCCCGGGTGGCGCGACGGGTCGCGCGGCCACGACGGCTGGCCGGGCGGCGGCTCGACGCCGAGGCGGTCGGCGGCGACCGCGCGGATCGTGATCGTGGCGCTGGCCTCGCCGTGGACGAACGCGGCGAGGTCGATGCCGCCCGGGGCGACGGCGCCGTCGGGAGCGTAGTCGAGCTCGATCGACAGGGTGGGGCTCGAGCAGCCGGCGGCGAGGCCGCCACCGGCGAGGACCGCGAGGACGAGGGCGGTGCGCATCGGCGGCATCGTAGCGCGCCTGCGCGGCCGGCCAGGGTGACGTCGATCGCCCTCGCGCCCTCGCGGCCTCGCGCCCTCGCGCCCTCGCGGCCTCGCGCCCTCGCGGCCTCGCGTCGCGCGGGCGCCGCCAGCGACGGCCGCGGGCGCGCCGTGGTATCCGGGGGCGTGGCACCGACCGAGGGCTCGTTCGCGGCTCGCCCGGCGCGCGCCGCCGCGTGGCTCCGGCGGCGGTGGTGGGCGATCGCGCTCGCCACGATCTACCTGTACGTCTTCCCGTACTACCCGAGCATCCACAGCGCCAACGAGCTGCCGCGCGTCTACCTCGTCATGTCGATGGCCGATCGCGGCACGTTCCAGATCGACGACGGCGTGCGGCGGTGGGGCGAGACCGTCGACGTCTCGCCGCACGCCGGCCACCAGTACTCGAACAAGGCGCCCGGCTCGTCGATGGCGGCGGTGCCCGGCTACCTGATGCTGAAGGCGGCGACCCGCGTGGTCGCCGGCCGCGCGCCGACCTTGGCCGAGATCTTCTGGATCTGCCGGGTGACCACCGGCGTGCTGCCGACCTTGCTCTTCCTCGGGCTGCTGTCGCGCTACCTGGCGCGCGTCGGCGTCGCGCCCGGGCCGCGGCGCGCGACGCTCGCGCTCTACGCGCTCGGCTCGATGGCGATGACCTACTCGATCCTGTTCATCTCGCACCAGCTCTCGGCCGTGTGCGCGGGGACGGCGTGGCTCGTCGCCGCCGAGGTCATCGACGACGACGCGCGATCGTCGCGCTGGATGCTGGCGGCCGGCTTCGCGGCGGGCGCGGCGCCGCTGTGCGACTACCAGGGCCTGTTCGCGATGGTGCCGGTGGCGGTGTGGGCCACCGTCGGGCTCGTCCGCGCGCGGCGCGGCCCGGCGCCGTTCGGGTGGGCGGCGCTCGGCGCGGTGGTGCCGATCGCGGCGTTGCTCCTCTACCACGACGCGGCGTTCGGCGGCCCGTTCAAGACCGGCTACGGCGCGTCGCAGCACTTCGCGATGTACCACCAGCGCGGCCTGCTCGGCATGGACGCGCTGCGGTGGTCGGCGTTCACCGGCTCGACGATCAGCGCCGACAACGGGCTCGTCGTCTTCTGCCCGGCGCTGCTCCTGGCGGTGCCCGGCTGGGTCGCGCTGGCGCGCCGCCGCCGCCTCGATCTCGCGCTCCTGTCGGCGGCGGTCGCGATCATCTACCTGCTGTTCATCTCGTCGATCGTCTTCTGGCGCGGCGGCTGGCAGATGGGGCCGCGCTACATCACGGCGATGCTGCCGTTCCTGGTGCCGGCGATCGCGGCGGCGCTCGCGTGGGCGTGGACGCGGCCGCCGTGGCGGGCGGCGGCGCTCGGGCTCGCCGGCGTCGGCGTGGTCGTCTACGCGGGCTCGATGATCGAGTTCCCGCACTTCCCGGAGAAGTTCCACTCGCCGCTGTGGGAGGTGACGCTGCGGCTGTGGGGCGCGGGGCTGGCCGGCCCGAACCTCGGGCGCGCGCTCGGCCTGCCGATGGTGGCGAGCCTCGTCGTCTACGCGGCGCTGGTGGCGGCGGTGTGGCTGCGGGTGGCGCTCGCCGGCGAGGACGGCCGCGCCGCCTGGCGATCGCCGCGCGCGTGGGCGTGGGCCGGCGCGGCGGCGGCCGTGACGGTGGCGATCGTGCTGGCGTACCGCGGGTTCCACGGCGGCGGGCGGCCGGCGAACGACGCGTACCGCGACTCGGTCGCGCCGGCGGTGGCGCACTCGTGAGCGCGCGCGCTTGCACGGGCGGGGCGGGGGCGGTACGTGCACCGGTCATGGCTCGAGGCGCGTGGCTCGTCTGCGTCGGTGTCGCGGTGGCTGCCGGCGCGGGGTGCGGCGGCAAGAAGAAGTCGGGCACCGGCGCGGGCACCGGCACCGGCGCGGCGAAGCCGGCGGCGCCGGCGACGCGCGAACAGCTCGCGCAGGCGTTCGACAAGGCCTGCGTGAAGGGCGACCTCGAGGCGTGCCGCAGCCTCGGCGTGATGTACGCGGAGGGGGACGGCGTGCCCGTCGATCTCGGACGATCGGCGGCGCTGTACGGGCAGGCGTGCGACCGCGGCGACGTCAAGGCGTGCAACAACCTCGGGCTGGTGCTGCTGCAGGGCCACGGCGTGCCGGTCGATGCGGCGCGGGCGCGGGACTACTTCAAGAAGGCGTGCGATGCCGGCGACCTGCTCGGCTGCCGCAACCTCGGGCTGGCGCTCGTCGGCGGCGAGGGCGGGCCGCGCGATGCCGCCGCCGCGCGCGAGCTGTTCCAGAAGGCGTGCGACCAGGACGTCGTGGTCGCCTGCACGAACCTCGCGCAGTTGCTGGCGCGCGGCGACGGCGGCGCGCGCGACGCGACCCGGGCGATCCAGCTCTACCAGCGCGGCTGCGACGCCGGCGATCCGGCGGCCTGCCGGCTGCTCGGCGTCGCGTACCTGAGCGGCGACGGCGTGCCGGCGGGCAGCGCGCCGGCGGTGGTCTGGCTCGAGCGCGGCTGCCTCGGCAACGACGGGCTCGCCTGCCGGCTGGAGGCGAACCTGGTCGCCGCGGGGCGCGGGACGCCGGCGGATCCGAAGCGCGCGGCGGAGCTCGTCGACCGCGCGTGCAAGCTCGGCGAGCTGGCGGCGTGCCCGCCCGCGCAGGCGGACGCCGACGGCGGCGTCCCGGGGCCCACGGCGGGCGCGGACGGCGGTGTGGCCGCGCAGCCCGACGGCGGCGCCGCTCGCTGATCGGCCGCTACATGCTGCCGAGCGCGGTCAGGTCGAGGTCGCGCGCGAGCGTGCCCGGCGGCGCCTCGAGCTCGAGCAGGTTGACCCCGCGGCGCACCTCGGGCTCGATGATCTCGATCGGCGTCGGCGTGTGCGGCACCGGCACCCGCGCGGCCTCGCGCCCGTTCCAGCGCACGAGGACGTCGCCGCCGATCGTCGCATCGGGATGCCAGACGGTGATCGCCACCCGCACGCCGCCGCGCCGGTTGAGGCCGAGGTAGAGCTGCCCGAGGCCGGCCGGCATCACGTAGCCGCCGTCGGCGCCGCCGCTGCGGAAGCCGCGCTTGAGCGGCCCCGGCACCTGCGCGAGCGTCAGGTGGTCCTCGGTGCGCGGCCGCGTCGAGTTGAGGCCGGGGAACGTCTCGCCGAGGAAGTAGACGCCGACGACCTGATCGTACGCGGCGTCCTCGCGGTGGTAGCGCAGCGCGAACAGCGTGCGCGCCGGCCAGTTGCTCCAGCGCGACGCCCACGCCACGACCTTGCCGAGGCGGCCGTGGATCTCGCGGCGCAGCACGTCGGCCGCCGCCTCGCCGCCGCTGATCCGCACGCTCGGCGCCGAGTAGCGCGACGCCGCGAACAGGTTGCCGACCGCGAGCGCGAGCGCCAGCGCCACCGCGAGCGCGCCGGCGGCCGCC
>DASZXE010000994.1:0-4540 GCA_035546475.1 Kofleriaceae bacterium | reverse complement strand
GGGCGGGTGGCGGAGCACGATGCCGCCGAGCACGGCCCAGTTGCTCTCGAGGTAGCGGGCCGGCGTCGAGTGCTCGGCGAAGTAGCCGACCTCGTGCTCGAACGCGGCGACCGGCAGGCCGGCGCGCAGCCACGGCAGGTAGCCCTGGCGGATCATGCACGCCTCGCCGTCGGGCAGGCGGGCGACGACCGACGGCCGCGTCACGTGGACGCCGCAGAACATGTGCCGGCCGTCGCCGAGGATGTCGCGGATGCGCGGGTGCGTCGACGGCGCGGAAGGCGCCACGACGTCGACGGCGCCCCAGGCGAGCGCATCGGGAACGCGGCGGACGACCATGGTGCCGAGCACGCCGGGGTCGTCGCGGTGGGCGGCGAGCAGCGCCGTGAGGTCGACGTCGAAGATCAGCTTGCCGTTCATCGACACGAACGGCTCGTCGGCACCGTCCGGATCGAGGAGCGGCAGCGCGTGCTTGAGGCCGCCGCCGGTGCCGAGCAGGACGTCCTCGGGGCTGTAGCGGATGCGGGCGCCGAACGCGCTGCCGTCGCCCAGCTCGCGCTCGACGACGTCGCCGCGGTGGTGGACGTTGATGACGATCTCGCGGATGCCGTGGGCGACGAGCTGCGCGATACCGTAGCGGACGATCGGCAGGTCGCAGACGGGGAGCATCGGCTTGGGCCGCTCGTCGGACAGCGCCCCCAGGCGGGTGCCGAGGCCGGCGCACAGGAGCATCGCGCGCGTCACCGGTGCACGATGGCACAGGTCGATCGCGGCGGCGACTTCACGTCGGCTTCACCTCGACTTCACGTCGGCATCACGTCGGGATCGGCGGCGGGATCGTGTTCTTGCGGCTCGGGTGGTCGCGGGTGAGCACGGCGAACTTGCGGCAGCCGACGGTGCCGACCGCGCGCTCGTAGAACTCGCGAGGGCCGATCCAGGCGACCTCGGCCACCGGGTGGCGCTCGGCGATGTCGACGAGGCACGCGACCAGCAGCGCCTCGCCGAGGCCCTGGCCGCGGTGCTCGGGCCAGGTGCCCGACGGCCCGAACCAGCCGAGCCCCTGGTTGTTGCCGTCGTGGGCGGCGAACGCGGCGATGCGGCCGTCGCGCATCGCGACGTGGACGCCGGGCGGATCGAACGCGAGCGCGCGCTCGACCTCGAGCGGCCACGCGCCGCCGAAGCCGATCGAGACCGCCGTCGAGATGTCCTCGGCCTCGTCGCGGCGCGCGCGCCGGATCTGGTAGCCGCGGGCCAGCGCGCGCTCCGCCAGCTCGCCGGCGCGCGCGGCGCTCACCTTCGGGTTCGTGCGCACGTCGACGACGAGGCTCTCGTGCTGGTCGCGGCGCACGTAGCCGCGGCGCTCGAACCAGCGCACGCATTCGTGGTTGTCCTCGTCGATGCCGGGGGCGAGGTAGTTGCCCGGCTCGTCGAGGGTGCGGGCGCGGCGGGCGGCGGTCCGCCAGATCGCCGTCTCGCAGGCGGCGAGGAGCTGCGTGCCGAGCCCCTGGCCGCGCGCCGCCGGGTGCACGGCGATGACGCGGATGCGATCGCCGCACGCGACCGCGACGCCCATCAGGAAGCCGCCGAGCCGGGCGCCGAACGCGACCGGCGTGCCGCGCGGCGACGGCCCGAACAGCTTCTCCTCGGCGACGGCGGCGGCGCGGTCGTGCCCGCACGCGGCGGCGAGCACGTCGGTGGCCGCCGCCAGATCGGCGCGGGTCAGCTCGGCGAGCGTCGGCGCCATGACTTCCACGGTATCACCGACCGGGGCGGTGGCGACCTGCCAGGATCTATCCGAACCCGCTCCCGCAGCGCGTCAGAGCGCGGTGCGCAGCAGGAGCAGGATCTCGACGTTGCCGGCGGGGCCGTGGATCGGCGACTCGACGGTCGGCCCGGCGGTGAAGCCGTGGGCGGCGGCCCAGCCGGCGACCTTGTCGACCGCGCCCTGGCGGGCGGCCGGGTCGCGCACCACGCCGCCCTTGCCGACGTGCTCGCGGCCGGCCTCGAACTGCGGCTTCACGAGCGCGATCACCGGCTTGCCCGCCGGCGGGCCGAGCAGCTCGCGCACCTTCGGCAAGACCAGCGTGAGCGAGATGAACGACACGTCGATGACCGCGAGATCGCACGGCTCCGGCACCCTGGCCGGGTCGAGCTCGCGCACGTTCTCCCGCTCGAGGACGACCACGCGCGGGTCCTGGCGCAGCGACCAGGCGAGCTGCCCGTAGCCGACGTCGATGGCGTAGACCTTGCTGGCCCCGCGCCGCAGCAGGAGGTCGGTGAAGCCGCCGGTCGACGCGCCGATGTCGAGGCAGACCGCGCCGGCCGGGTCGATCGCGAACGCGTCGAGCGCCGCCACCAGCTTGAGCGCGCCGCGCGAGACGTACGGGTGGTCCTCCTCGCGCAGCGCGACCTCGGCGTCGGCGGCGACGGTGGTGCCGGCCTTGCTGACGACCTGGCCGCCGACCGTCACCTTGCCGGCGAGGATCAAGGCCTGGGCGCGCGCGCGGGTCGGCGCGAGCCCGCGGTCGACGACCAGCTTGTCGAGGCGCTCGCGGGCGGCCATCGGGGTCGCGCGTCAGTCGGCGGCGCGCTCGCCGGCGGTCAGGTGGTCGAGCGTCTCGCGGGCGCGGATGACGATCCAGCGGTCGCCGTCGACGAGCACCTCCGCCGCGCGCGGCCGCGTGTTGTAGTTCGACGACATCGTGAAGCCGTAGGCGCCGGCGGCCTCGATCGCCAGCAGGTCGCCGGCGGCCAGCGCCGGCAGCGCGCGGTCGCGGGCGAGGAAGTCGCCGGTCTCGCAGATCGGCCCGACGATGTCGGTCGTCTGGATCGGCGCGGCTGTCCGGTGGACCGGACGCATCGGGTGGTGGCTGCCGTAGAACGACGGGCGGATGAGGTCGTTCATCGCCGCGTCGACGATCGTGAAGTGCTTCGCCTCGCCCTGCTTGCGGTAGAGGACGCGGGTGACCAGCGCGCCGGCCGGGCCGACGATCGAGCGGCCCGGCTCGACGAGCAGGCGCAGGCGGAGGTCGGCGAGCGGCGCGAGCGCGGCCTGCACGGTGGCGCCGTACTCGCCGTGGGTCGGCGGCGGCGCGTCACCGGCCTTGCCGTAGTCGATGCCGAGGCCGCCGCCGATGTCGATCAGCTCGAGGCGCAGCCCGTCGGCGGCGAGGCCGAGCACCAGCTCGCACAGCCGCGCGATCGCGTCGGCGAACGGCGCCGTGCGGGTGAGCTGGCTGCCGATGTGGCAGTCGATGCCGCGCACCTGCACGCCGGCCTTGTCGGCGGCGCGGTGGAAGACGTCGCGCGCGGCGCCGGCGGCGATGCCGAACTTGTTCTGCTTGAGGCCGGTGGAGATGTAGGGGTGCGTCTGCGGATCGACGTCGGGGTTGACCCGCAGCGAGACCGGCGCGCGCACGCCGGCGGCGCGGGCGACCCGGTCGAGGACGTCGAGCTCCTCGGCCGACTCGACGTTGAAGGCGAGGATGCCGGCCTCGAGCGCGGCGGCCATCTCGGCCTCGGTCTTGCCGACGCCGGAGAAGACGACCTTGCCGGGATCGCCGCCGGCCTTGCGCCAGCGGTAGAGCTCGCCGCCGGAGACGATGTCGGCGCCGGCGCCCAGCCGCGCGAGCACCGACAGGATGCCGATCGACGAGTTCGCCTTGACGCTGTAGCAGACGAGGTGAGGGACGCCGTCGAGCGCGTCGTCGTAGGCGCGGTAGGCGGCCTCGATCGCGCCCCGGCTGTAGACGTACACCGGCGTGCCGACCTGGTCGGCGATGGCGGCGAGCGGCACCCCCTCGCAGCAGAGCGAATCGTCGGCGTAGTCGAAGCGGGACGTCATCGGGCGGGCTCCTGCGGAGATGAGGGCTCGGCGGCGTCGAGCTCGGCGGTGATGCGCGCGAGCTCGTCGAGCACGCGGTCGCGCGCCGGGCCGCCGGGCAGATCGCGGCGGTCGACCGCGCGGGCGGGGTCGAGCCAGTCGTAGACGTCGGCGTCGAACGCGGCGTCGGCGGCGCGCAGCTCGTCGATCGACAGCTCGGCCAGCTCCTTGCCGGCGGCGAGCGCCTCGCGCACGAGGTGGCCGGCGATGTCGTGGGCGTCGCGGAACGGCCGGCCGCGCGCGACCAGGTAGTCGGCCAGCTCGGTCGCGACCAGGTAGCCGCGATCGACGGCGGCGCGCAGGCGCTCGCGGTCGAGCTCGAGGTCCTCGATCATGCCGGCGGCGACCTCGAGCGCGGCGGCGGTGGTCTCGACCGCGTCGTACAGCGGCTCCTGCGTCTCCTGCAGGTCCTTGTTGTAGGCGAGCGGCAGGCCCTTCACGACCGTCACCAGCGTCACCCAGGCGCCGATCACGCGGCCGACCTTCGCGCGCAGCAGCTCGGCGAGGTCCGGGTTCTTCTTCTGCGGCATGAGCGAGCTGCCCGAGCACCACGCGTCCGGCAGGCGGGCGAAGCCGAACTCCTGCGTCGTCCACAGGACCAGCTCCTCGCCGAGCCGCGACAGGTGCACGCAGGTGAGCGCGCAGGCGGCCGCCGTCGCG
>DASZXE010000993.1:0-11030 GCA_035546475.1 Kofleriaceae bacterium | reverse complement strand
CAGGACTGGCAGGCCGCCGCCGGCCTGCTCGAGGCCCGCGCCGCCGCCGAGGCCGACCCCGGCGAGCGAGCGCGCCGCTACCACGAGCTCGGCCGCCTCCACGCCGAGCGCAAGAACGACAGCGCCGCCGCCCGCGCCGCGTGGGAGCGCGCGCTCGACCTCGAGCCCGGCTTCGCCCCCGCGCTCGACGACCTCGCCGATCTCGCCTACCGCACCGGCGATCTCGCCGGCGCCAGCACGCTCTACGCCCGCCTCGCGCCGACCGCGTCCCGGCTCGCGCCCGACGCCGTCATGCTGCGCCGCTCGGAGCTCGCCGAGACCCAGGGCGACGACGCCCGCGCGCTCGAGCTGGCGCAGGGCGCGGTCCGCCTCGCCCCCAGCTTCGCCGCCCACGCCGCCGTCGCGCGCCTCGCCCAGAAGCGCGGCGACGTCGACCTCGCCATCAAGTCGTTGCGCGCCGGCCTCGACCTCGGCGGCACGCCGAACCCCGAGCAACTCGCCGCCCGCGCCGAGCTCGCCGAGCTGTGCCGCCGCGCCGGCGACACCCTCGGCGCCATCTACCACCTCGAGCGCGTGGTCGCCGCCGAGCCGCTCCACGCCGCCGCGCTCACCGCCCTCGCCGATCTCTACACCGCGCACGGCAACTGGCAGGGGGCCATCACCGCGGTGCGCAGCCTCGCCGCCCTCACCGGCGAGCGCGAGCGCAAGGCCGGCCTGCTCCACCGCCTCGGCGAGCTGCACCTCCTCCACCAGGGCGACGTCGCCGCCGCCGACGACGCCTTCCTCCGCGCCTCCGACGTCGACCCGGGCCACGTGCCGACGCTCCGCCAGCTCCTCGACGTCTACTGGCGCGCCGACGACCCGACCGCGCTCATCGACGTCGCGCGCCAGCTCATGGAGGTGAAGGCGCTGCTCGATCCCGCCACCCCGAGGCCGACGCTCGGCCGCGTGCTGGTCGCCGCCGCGGTCAGCCTCGCGATCCACCTCGCGGCCCGCGTCGCCGACTACCTCGGCGCCGACGCCGCCGCCCGCACCGCCGCCGCGCTCGCCGAGCTGGTCGGCCGGAGCGGCGAGCTCGAGCTCGACACCGCCGCCCTCGCCCTCGGCGAGCTCGCCCGCCGCGGGCAGGGTCCGACCCCGAGCGCGATCGCCGGCGCCGCCGCCGAGCTGCCGCCGCCGGCCGCCATCGAGCTGGTCCGCGCCTTCGGCGTCGCCGGTTGACAGCCGGCGGGCCCGGCCACGATAGTGCGCCGCATGAAGCCCGCTCGCCGCCCGCGCCTCGCCCGCCTGCTCGTCGCCGTCGCCCTGGCGACCGCCCCCGTCGCGGCGTCGACGGTGGCCGGGTGCGGCCCCGCCGCCACCAGCATGGGGGGCGGCATCCGGCGCGGCGCCGCCACCGACCAGGCCGCCTACGACGCCGCGGTCGCCGCCGGCAACACCGCCTGGGACCAGCGCGCGGATCGCACCCAGCTCGAGGCCGCGATCGCGCGGTGGGAGGAGGCGGTCAAGCTCAAGGACGACGACGTCGCGACGTACGAGAAGCTGGCCCGCGCCAACTACCTGCTCGCCGACGGCTGGCTGTCGTTCGAGCCCGAGCACAAGCAACAGCTCCTCGACACCTACGCGAAGGGCTACGGCTACGCCGAGCGCGGCCTCAAGGCGCAGAACAAGGACGTCGAGGCGCGCCTCGACGCCGGCGTCGATCTCAAGGACGCCTGCGCGCTCGTCGACAAGGAGGGCATCGGCCTCCTCTACTGGTACGCGACCAACCTCGGCAAGTGGGGCAACGCGCAGGACATCACCGTCGTCCTCACCTACAAGGATCGCATCTACGCGATCATGCAGCGCGTCTTCGACCTCGACACCCAGTTCTTCTACGGCGCCGCCGACCGCTACTTCGGCGCCTACTACGCGATCGCGCCGTCGTTCGCGGGTGGCGATCTCGACAAGTCCTGGCAACACTTCCAGGAGACGATGCGGATCGCGCCGAACTACACGGCGACCTGGAACCTGATCGCCGAGTTCTACGCGCCCAAGCGCCAGGACGAGAAGCTGTTCGACGACATGACCCAGAAGGTGCTCGACGCGCCGGGCGACATCATTCCGGAGCTCGCGCCGGAGACCGCCGTCGAGAAGCGCAAGGCCGAGGCGCTCCGCAAGCGCAAGGCCGACGGAGAGTTCCCGTTCTGATCCGCCGCCGCCCATCCCTCGAGCGCGCCGGCGACGAGTCGCTGGTCGACCTCCTGCTCGGCTGCCACGCGCGCATCCGCCGGTACGCCGCGCTCGCCGCCACGCTGACCCAGCTCCGCGACGGCGAGCGGCCACCGGCCGAGATCGCCGAGGCGGCGGAGAGCGTGCGCCGCTACTTCGCGGTCGCGCTGCCGCTCCACGTCCTCGACGAGGACGAGTCGATCGCGCCGCGCCTCGCCGCCGCCGCGCCGGAGCTGCGCGACGCGCTCGCCGCCATGCACGGCGATCACGAGACCCACGCGCCGCTGGTCCGGGAGGTGGTCGCGCTGTGCGCCGACCTCGCGCGCGCGCCCGCGAAGCTCGGGCCGATCGGCCGCGACCTCGAGGCGCCGGCCCGCCTGCTGGTGTCGGCGATGGCGCGGCACCTCGCCGACGAGGAGCAGCTCGTCTTCCCCGCGGTCGGCAGGCTGCCGGCCGACGTGCAGAAGACGATCACGGCCGAGCTGCGCGCCCGCCGGCAGACCTGACGATCGATCGCGCGGACGGGGCTCGAGCGCGGCTCTGGAAGGGCCGGTGGCGTGACGAGCGACCACGCGGACCGCGCCCCGACGGTCAGCGATCGGCGCCCCGAGGCTGCCTCCGCTCCCGCCTCATTCCGCTCGCTTCCGCGCTGAGCCGGGTGCGGCCGGGCGCCGCAACCCCGCGCGATCGGCCCGGGACCTTGCAGCCAACGTAGGCATGGTTACGTTCTGCCCCAGCCATGCGACATGACAAGCTCACGGTCAAGGCCCAGGAAGCCCTCGCCTCCGCTCGCGACCTCGCCATCGCGCGGCGTCACCCGGAGGCGACGCCCGAGCACCTCCTCCACGCGCTGATCGCGCAGGAAGGAGGCCTCGTCCCGCGCGTGCTGGCCCGCCTCGGCGCCGACCCGCGCGTCCTCACCACGGAGCTCGAGCGCGCGCTCCAGAAGCTGCCGAACGTCAGCGGCGCCGGCCTCGACGTCGGCCTGTCCGGCCGCTTCAAGGAGGTCTGGGAGGCGGCGGCCAAGGAGGCCGACAAGCTGAAGGACGAGTTCCTGTCGGCCGAGCACCTCCTGCTCGCGCTGACCGAGGTCAAGTCGCCCGCCGGCGACGCGCTGCGCGGCCACGGCGCCGATCACGCGACCGTGCTCGAGGCGCTGCAGGGCGTGCGCGGCAACCAGCGGGTCACCGACCAGGATCCCGAGGGCAAGTACGAGGCCCTCGACCGCTACACCCGCGACCTGACCGCGCTCGCCCGCCAGGGCAAGCTCGACCCGGTCATCGGCCGCGACGACGAGATCCGCCGCACGATCCAGATCCTGTCGCGCCGCACGAAGAACAACCCGGTGCTGATCGGCGAGGCCGGTGTCGGCAAGACCGCCGTCGTCGAGGGCATCGCCGGCCGCATCGCCGCCGGCGACGTCCCCGAGTCGCTGCGCGACAAGCGCCTCCTGTCGCTCGACCTCGGCGCCCTGGTCGCCGGCGCCAAGTACCGCGGCGAGTTCGAGGACCGGCTGAAGGCCGTCCTCAAGGAGATCGCGGCGGCCGAGGGGGCGATCATCCTCTTCATCGACGAGCTGCACACGCTGGTCGGCGCCGGCGCCGCCGAGGGCGCGCAGGACGCCGCCAACATGCTCAAGCCGGCGCTCGCCCGCGGCGAGCTGCGCTGCATCGGCGCGACGACGCTCGACGAGTACCGGAAGCACCTGGAGAAGGACAAGGCGCTCGAGCGCCGCTTCCAGCCGGTGATGATCGAGCAGCCGTCGATCGACGACACCATCGCCATCCTCCGCGGCCTGAAGGAGCGCTACGAGGTCCACCACGGCATCCGCATCCGCGACGCCGCGCTGGTCGCCGCCGCGCGCCTCTCGCACCGCTACATCCCGGCCCGCCAGCTCCCCGACAAGGCGATCGACCTCGTCGACGAGGCGGCGGCCCGCCTGAAGATGGAGATCGAGAGCGTGCCGACGCCGATCGACAACCTCGAGCGCCGGCTGACCACGCTCGAGATCGAGCGGGTCGCCCTCGAGCGCGAGAAGGACGCCCGCTCGAAGCAGCGGGTGCCCGAGGCCGCGCGCGAGATCGCCAGCCTGAAGGAGCAGATCGCCGCGATGCGCGCGCAGTGGCAGCGCGAGCGCGAGCAGATCGCGTCGCTGCGCCAGCAGCAGGCCGAGCTCGAGACCGCCCGCAACGAGGCCGAGCGGCTGACCCGCACCGGCGACTACGCCCGCGCGTCGGAGCTGCGGTTCGGCACCATCCCGAAGCTCGAGAAGCAGATCGCGACGGTCACCGGCCAGATGGCGCAGGCGGCCGCCGGCGGCCAGGGCTTCCTCCGCGAGGAGGTGACCGAGGACGACATCGCGTCGGTGGTCGCGAAGTGGACCGGCATCCCGGTCGAGAAGATGCTCGAGGGCGAGCTGTCGCGGCTGACCAAGATGGAGGACCGCCTGCGCCAGCGGGTGGTCGGCCAGGACGCCGCGGTCGTCGCGGTCGCCAGCGCGGTGCGCCGCGCGCGCGCCGGCCTGCAGGACCCGAACCGGCCGATCGGCTCGTTCCTCTTCCTCGGCCCGACCGGCGTCGGCAAGACCGAGCTGGCCCGCGCGCTCGCCGAGTTCCTGTTCGACGACGAGAAGTCGATGATCCGCATCGACATGTCCGAGTACCAGGAGAAGCACACGGTCTCCCGGCTGGTCGGCGCGCCGCCCGGCTACGTCGGCTACGACCAGGGCGGCCAGCTCACCGAGGCGGTCCGCCGCCACCCGTACTCGGTCGTCCTCCTCGACGAGATGGAGAAGGCGCACCCGGACGTCTGGAGCGTGCTGCTCCAGGTCCTCGACGACGGCCGGCTGACCGACAGCCAGGGCCGGGTGGTCGACTTCAAGAACACGGTCGTCATCATGACGAGCAACGTCGGCTCGCAGCACCTGGTGCGCATCCGCGAGGCCGGCAAGGACGCGATGGAGGCGGCCGCCATGCGCGAGCTGTCCAACACCTTCCGGCCGGAGTTCCTGAACCGCATCGACGAGATCATCGTGTTCGAGCCGCTGGCGAAGGAGCAGATGGGCGCGATCGCGCGCATCCAGCTCGCGCGGTACGAGAAGCTGCTGGCCGAGCGCGAGCTGTCCCTGTCGCTCACCGATCGGGCAGTCGCCATGCTGGGCGAGCGGGGCTACGATCCAACCTACGGTGCCCGCCCGCTCAAGCGCACGATCCAGCGGCTGGTGGTCGACCCGCTCGCCAACGAGATCCTGGCCGGCCGGTTCCACGCCGGGGATCGCATCGTGGCCGACCTCGCCGGCACCACCGGGGAGGACGCGCAGCGGCTGGTCTTCAACCGGGCCGGCGCCGAGGGCCGGGCTGCCTGAGCAGCTCGCGCCCCCGACGCGCGACGGGAGGGCACCGCGGCCATGAACCTCGACTTCGACCCGAACGTCGACTACTACAAGGCGCTCGGCGTCTCGCAGACGGCCACGCTCGACGAGATCAAGAAGGCGTACCGCAAGCTCGCGAAGCAGTACCACCCGGACTCGACGGGCGGCGACAAGGCCAAGGAGGCCCGCTTCAAGGAGATCGGCGCCGCCTACGACGTCCTCGGCGACGCCCAGAAGCGCCGGCAGTACGACGACGTCCGCGCGATGGGCGGATCGCGCGTCCGCACGACCGGCGGCGCCGGCTTCCCCGGCGGCTTCGGCTTCGGCGGCGGCGGCCCCGGCGGCGCGGGCCCCGGCCAGGTCTGGGACCTCGGCGACCTGTTCGCCCAGATGTTCTCGGGCGGCGCGGCCGGCGGCCAGCCCGGCCGGCGGTCGGTCCGCTTCGAGCGCGGCGACGACGACGACGGCTGGGTCTTCGAGTCCCGGCAGGGCGGCCGCGGCGGTGGCTCCGCCTCCGAGGACGCCTTCGAGAGCAAGACCCAGGCCTCCGACGGCTCGTGGCTGGTCGTGAAGGGCAAGGACGTCCACTCGGATGTCCGCATCCCGTTCGGCGACGCCATCCTCGGCACGGTCGCCGAGGTGGCCACCCTCGACGGCAAGGCCTCGGTGAAGATCCCGCCCGGCACCTCCAGCGGCCGCAAGCTGCGCCTGCGGGGCAAGGGCGCGGTCGCCGGCGGCGGGGCGCCCGGCGACCACTACGTCACCGTGCAGATCGACGTCCCGGCCCAGCTCGACGAGAAGGGCAAGAAGCTCCTCCACGACCTCACCCAGCACCTGCAAGCCGCCACCCGCCGCAAATGATACGGTGACAAAGCCCATGCCCCACCAGCTCCACCAGTACCCCGTGCTCCCGCTCCGGTCCGAGGTCCACCTCCCGGGCCGGGTCGCCTCGCTCGAGATCGGGCGCGACGCCTCCATCCGCGCCGTCGAGGCGGCCGCCAAGGACGACAACCAGATCGTCGTCGTCCCCCAGCGGAACCCGGCGCAGCGCGACGTGAGCGCGCGCGACCTCGTCGAGATCGGCGTGCTGTCGGAGATCGTCCAGGTGGTGAAGCACTCGCCGGGACGGTTCACCGCGGTCATCCGCTTCGGCCGCCGCGTCCACGTCGACGCCATCGTCGCGACCGAGCCGTTCATGGTGGCGGCGGTGTCGCCGATCCACCTGACGCCGTCGACGTCGCCCGAGCAGCTCGCCGCCGACGCGCGGGTCGCCCGCGACCACCTGGCGATCCTCATCGCCGAGGCCCACGCCGGCAAGGAGAGCAAGGAGGCCAAGGAGAAGGAGGGCAAGGAGAAGGAGGGCCACGGCAAGGAGAAGGAGTCGTCGAAGGAGAAGGAGCCGTACCGCGGCGGTTACGACACCGCGCGCGACGCGCTGGCCGCGCTGGCGGCGGTCACCGACCCCGACCTCGTCGTCGATCACGCGGCGCCGTACGTCGACCTCGAGCGCGACGATCTGCTGGCGCTCCTCCTCGAGCTCGACCCCGCGCGCCGGCTGGCCCGCATCCTGCCTCCGCTCGAGCGGCGGGCCGCGGTGCTGCGGCTCAAGGGCGAGATCGGCGCCGAGCTCGAGACCGAGTCGTCGAAGACGCACCGCGAGAAGGTGCTGCGCGACCGGATGAAGCAGATCCAGGAGGAGCTCGGCGAGGGCGACGAGAACGCCGAGGTCGACGAGCTGCGCGACCGGGTCGCGTCGTCGAAGATGCCCGACGAGATCCGCGCGGTCGCCAAGAAGCAGCTCTCGCGCATGGCCGGCATGGCGACCGCGTCGCCGGAGTTCTCGATCGCGCGGACGTACGTCGAGAACCTGCTCGACATCCCGTTCGGCGTGGTCACCGAGGACCGCATCGACGTCCAGGCGGCGCGCGCGATGCTCGAGGCCGAGCACGCCGGCCTCGACAAGGTGAAGCGGCGCATCCTCGAGTTCATCGCGGTGCGCAAGCTGGCGCCGCACAAGCAGGGGCCGATCCTGCTGTTCGTCGGCCCGCCCGGCGTCGGCAAGACCTCGCTCGGCCGCTCGATCGCGGCGGCGCTCGGCCGCAAGTATGTGCGCGCGTCGCTCGGCGGCGTGCGCGACGAGGCGGAGATCCGCGGCCACCGCCGCACGTACATCGGCGCCCTGCCCGGCCGCATCATCTCCGGCCTGAAGAAGGCCGGCTCGATGAACCCGGTCTTCGTCCTCGACGAGATCGACAAGATGACCGCCGACATGCGCGGCGATCCGGCGGCGGCGATGCTCGAGGTCCTCGACCCCGAGCAGAACAAGGAGTTCACCGACCACTACGTCGAGGTGCCGGTCGACCTGTCGAAGGTCATGTTCCTCTGCACCGCGAACTCGCTCGACAGCATCCCCGGGCCGCTGTTCGACCGCATGGAGCTGATCGAGCTGCCCGGCTACACGTCGCTCGAGAAGCTCGAGATCGGCAAGCGGCACCTCCTGCCCAAGCAGCTCGGCGAGCACGGCATCTCGAAGGACCAGCTCACGGTCACCGACGAGGCGATGCTGGCGGTCATCCACGGCTGGACCCGCGAGGCCGGCGTGCGCAACCTCGAGCGCGAGCTGGCGTCCTTGTGCCGCGCGGCGGCGGTGCGGATCGCCAACGGCGAGCCGGGGCCGATCGAGATCGGCGCGGGCGACCTCGACGACATCCTCGGGCCGGCGAAGTTCACGTCGGACCAGGCGGAGCGCAAGCCGGAGGTCGGCGTCATCACCGGGCTGGCGTGGACGCCGACCGGCGGCGACATCATGTTCATCGAGGCGCGCACGTTTCACGGCAAGGGCGAGCTGCGGCTGACCGGCCAGCTCGGCGACGTCATGAAGGAGAGCGCGACCGCCGCCCACACCTGGGTGCGCGCGAACGCGGCGCGGCTCGGCATCGACAGCGACAAGATCGCGAACAGCGACATCCACGTCCACCTGCCGCAGGGCGCGGTGAAGAAGGACGGGCCGTCGGCCGGCGTGGCGCTGACGTGCGCGCTGGTGTCGACGCTGTCGGGGCGGCCGATCCGCAACGACGTCGCCATCACCGGCGAGATCGACCTCCGCGGCCACGCGCTGCCGGTCGGCGGCATCAAGGAGAAGCTGCTGGCGGCGCACCGCGCGGGCATCAAGGTCGTGTTCGTGCCGGCGCGCAACGCGAAGGACCTGATCGAGATCCCGCCGGAGGTGAAGGCGGAGCTCGACATCCGGCTGATGAACAAGATCGACGACGCGCTGACGGTCGCGCTCGAGCCCGCGCCGGCGCGCGAGGAGCCGGACGCCGGCCTGCCGCCGCCGACGCCGCCCCCGTCTGCCGGCGTCGGCGAGCACCTGCCGAGCTGACCTCCCGCTCCCGGCGCCGCGAGGGATTTTTCGCGGTGGACCTGAAAACCCGCGCTGTTCCAGCGGGTTGCGACCCAGGATCCTGTCCCCCGTCGGCTACGGCCAGCTGTCGGACGTGTCCGGGCCGCCCTCGTCGACGGCGGCGTGGCCGTGCGGGTGCAACTCGGGCGTCGTCGTCGCGCGGCGGAACGAGCGGCGCGGCGCCGGCACTTCGTCGGTCGCGGGCTGCCAGGTCGCGAGGGTGCGGTGCACGACCTCGACCAGCGCCGCCGCGTCCCGCTCGAGCACGAGCGCGTCGACGCCGAGCTTCCCCGCGAGCGACGGCGCCTTCGACCACGACGAGATCCAGAGCCGCGGCATCGGCAGCGGCGCGGCGTCCGCCGTCGCGACCAGCGTGCGCGCCAGCTCCCACGGCGGATCGTCGAGGACCACGAGCTGCACGCCGCGATCGAGCGCCGGGATGCAGCCGGACACGGTCGCCGACTTCACGACCTCGTAGCCGGCCGCCTCGAGCGCACCCTGGTAGTCGGGTTCCCCCGGCGCCGACGGGTGCGGCGAGTACAGCAACACGGTCGGGGTGACCACCACGGCTGGGTCAACCATGGATCGGATTCCCCGAAATGCTCCGTGAGGCTCCGTGGTAACCGTGGGGTAGCGAGGGCACGCCTCCGCCCGGGCGGGCGGAGGGCCTCGTGATTCGCGCGACTTGCATGGGGGAGACTCCTCGTCGGCGTGGTTCCGGCTGGCGAGAACACAGCAGCATCCGGACACCCGATGAGTCGCTCGACGGCCCTCGAAGGTCACGCCGCTGAGGTGACCTCAGCGCCGCGGCTCGAAGCGGAACACGGTGCCGTCGAGCGAGAGCAGGTAGAGCTCGCCGTCGGCGTCGACGCCGAACGACGAGAGCTGGTTCAGCGTGCCGTCGGGATCGAGCGCGGCCTTCCAGTCCCAGTGGTCGCGGATGCCGTCCGGCGCCCAGCGGAAGCTGCGCACGAAGGCGGTGCAGAAGTCGGCGTAGAAGTAGCGGCCGGTCAGCGCGGGCAGCGCCTTGCCGCGGTAGACGAAGCCGCCGGTGACCGAGCAGCCGGCGTCGTGGCCGTAGTCGGCGACCGGCGGCGTGAAGCCGCTGCGGTCGCAGCGCTCGGCGTGGAAGCAGTGGCGGCCCTCGACGACGTTCCAGCCGAAGTCGTGACCGAGCAGGTGATCGGCCGGCACGACATAGATGGACTCCCACAGATCCTGGCCGACGTCGCCGAGGTAGAGATCGCCGGTCGCCGCGTCGAAGCTGTAGCGCCACGGGTTGCGCAGCCCCTTGGCGACGATCTCCGGGCGCGCGCCCGGCGTGTCGACGTCGAGGCGGAGCAGCTTCGCGAGCAGGACGCGGTCGTTCTGGCCGTTGCCGTGCGGATCGTTGGCGGAGCCGCCGTCGCCGAGGCCGATCCACAGCCGCCCGTCGGGGCCGAAGACGAGGTTGCCGCCGTTGTGGTTCGAGTACGGCTGATCGATCGAGAAGACCTCGCGCGCGCTGGCGGCGTCGACGGTGCCGGTGCGCGGCTCGAGGACGTACTCGACGACGTGCGTGTCGCCGCCCTTGTCGGTGTAGTCGACGTAGAGCCGGTGGTTGTCGGCGAACCGCGGGTGGAACGCGAGGCCGAGCACGCCCTGCTCGTTGCCGGTGGACAGCGTGCCGGTCAGGTCGAGGACGTAGCCGCCGGCCTTGCCGTCGTCGAGCGCGCGGATGCCGTGGCGCTGCTCGACGACGTAGAGGCGGCCGTGCGGGTCGCCCGGCGCGGCGACGAGCGCGACCGGCCGGTCGAGGCCGCGCGCGAAGACCGCCAGCCGGACCGAGGCCGCGAGCACGAGCGGCGGCCGCGTCAGCGTCTCCAACGGTGGCCCGAGCGCCGCGGCGCCCGGCGGATCCCCGGGGCCGCCGTCGAGCGACGGTGGCGCGGGCGCGGCGACCAGCGCGTCGTCGGCGCGGCGCGCGTGCGGTGGCCGGCGGCAGCCGGGCCCGACGAGCGTGCCGAGCGCCGCGACGATCACGCCGACCAGCGCGCCGCTCGCGAT